>JAHIKS010000088.1 GCA_018897475.1 Candidatus Altarchaeota archaeon | reverse complement strand
TTGATTATAGATTTAATCGAAGATTTTTATATACAGCATGAATGACAAGTCAACTTGAGATAATTGATTATTCATGATTCTGCCAGTGATTCAATGGGTTAGTAGAAAGTATTAGAAATCCACTTTCGGAACTACTGTTTTCAGCAAAGAAAGAAACTACCTGATTTTTATATTCAGCCCTATGCTCCTTACGCTGTCGAACCGGATGGGCTCTGGTGCCGGTTTTCCCTCCTCGGCATTCAGGAGCATGAACGCCCTTTTCCTCTCGTTGCCGATTCCAACATCGCCGAGGGAGCCAATGCTCTTCCCGTGGGAACCTATGACGTCCATCCCAATAAGGTCCTTGGCCATGTAGGACTCCTTCTCCTCCATGCGGATTTTCTTTATCACGCTGCCAAGCTCGTCGAAGTCCTTGTATAAATGCACCGTATCGTCTATGATGTCAACCTCGTTCATGGGAAGGAACTCCATCCCCCTGCCCCTGATCGACTCCATCTCCTTGCCCTTCATCCTCAGATACGCATAGAATTTACTATGCATCGAATGGACGATGTTGATTCCGTCAACGACGCCCACCTCGAAATCGGAGCTGTCCATCACCCTCTTCCCGACCATCTCGCTAAGTTTGTACATATCACTCACTCTTTTTTTTCCTTAAAACGACCTCCGTGTGCGGATATGCTATCTCCACATCATCTGCCTTCATTATCCGGTCGTAGATTTCCTTCGTTATCGCGCTGGAGAATTCCTGCAGCCTCGTTGCAGGTGATGTGTACCTGACATGGACGTCAATCCCGCTCGACTGGAAGAAGGTCCTCACGTATGGCTTCTTCCCCGTGGCCTCGATAAACTCCTTCGTGTGCTTCCTCGCGGAGTCGAGCGTTATTTTCATGGCCCCGTCGAGATTGCTCTCATAGGTTATGGCAACGACAACCTGGTCTAGGATGTAGTCGTCCTGCGAGGTATAGTTGATTATGTTCTGCTCGAAGAGGACGGAGTTCGGTATCATGATGATTCTCCCGGAGGTTTCCTCGCCAGTCACGATGCCGCCTATCTCCATCAGATAGACATGGCTCAGGGTTATGTTCACGACGTCCCCTCTTGTGGTTCCTATGATAATTCTGTCCCCTATGATGAATGGCTTGTTTACTATCAGCATAACCCATGCCGCTATTCCCGTTATCGGCCTTTGCAGGGCAAAGCCCAGGGATGCAGATAGAAGACCGATTCCTATGCCCAGACCCTCCCATGAGCCCACATAAGAGAAGACCGCGAAGATGAGCAGCAGGAGAAGGAAAAAATACCTCATGACCCTCGAGAACATCTCGACGTTGGATTTCTGCTTCTTTGTCCTGGCCTTCTTCATCAGGTTCTTCCGTATGTGGGCTATGCTGATGTTGAATATGATGAAAAGGACGGCAACCACAATAACCGTTCTAAGTATCGAGACGGCATTCCAAAAACCGCCGATTGCTTCGAGAATATCCTCCATGTTACATATGATGGGATTATATGTAGATATTTAGGAGCAGGACATGCAAATATCTAAAGGCAGGATACTGTGAATCACCGTAAGCTCCACCACTATGGCAGCAAAGGCGACGATGAACATGACCCAGCTGACAACGAAGTAGTCGAAGCCCCTGAACACGTCGGTGATTTTTATCGTCTTCCCCTTCATGACCTGGATTGCCATGTAGTTGACTCCAAAGAAAAGAGGTGGAAGGGTGATTATGAATATGGAGCCGATGGCGGCAACCAGCGTTCCGAGAATCAGCGCCACGTACTGCTTTTTGAAGAGCTTGAAGCCCTTGTCCAGGGTGTCCTGGAGCATGGTTTCCGTTGTCATTGTGTTATATTTTATTGTGTGTGCGGATAGATAGATATGAAAGTCGCAGTCGTTTATTATTCGAAGAGCGGCAACACGAAGAAGGTTGCAGAAGCGATGGCGAATGAATTAGGCACCGGGGCAAAGTCCATCAAGGACGAGCCGGAGCTGGAGGGCGTCGACCTGCTGTTCGTGGGGTCGGGTTGCTACAACAAAAAGCTGACTGGAAACATGGTCGAATTCCTTGAGAATCTGAAGGGTATAAAGAGGGCCGCGGTCTTCGGGACATACCTCGGGCAGACCAGCGCCATCGAGTCCATGAAGGGAATCCTCGAGAAGAAGGGCATCAAGGTGATAGATGAATGGGGCTGCAGCGGCGCTTTTCTCTACCTCATGAACAAGGGCAGGCCCAACGAGAAGGACCTCGACCGGGCAAGGCAGTTCGCCAACAGCGTCCTCGAGAAGGCCATGGACTCAGTCAAAGAAGTCAAGGTAGATGGCAAAGAGCAGGGCCAGGCCTGACAAGAGAAAGATGATGAAAAAATTCATACGCTCCTTCCAGTTGTCCTGCGCGCAGACCAGCTCGCCAAGCAGCACGTAATCCCCCCTGCTGAGTTCCTTTTCCTGTGCAATCTTGCGACGAAGACCGCTCTTTTTTATTATCGCTGCACTTTCCCTGAGCAGCCTGAACTTGTAGACGAAGAACAGGATGAAGCCGATGACTCCGACGTACCAGGCAACCCTGCCGTAGGCCGGGTCGATTTCCTCGACGACGACTATAACTCTCAGGGCAATGGTTGCTATAATCCCGACCAAGAAGAACGCCCACGATGTGAGGGAGTCCTGGCAGGCCTTCCTCTGCGAGCAGCCCTCACATTTTTTGTTTCCCATCAATATTATCTAAAATCCAGAAGATAAATGGAATGCTTCGAGAAGACGGGCATCGCACAGGCGTCCAGGAATGCAGGGCTGATTATTTAAATTGTAATGTCATTTTCTTATATGGTATTCCTTCTCATACTTGCAACCGTCGTTCTGATAAGCCTTATATCCTTCGTCGGGGTCATAACGCTTTCGCTGAAGAAGGACCTCCTTAACAGGATGCTGCTGATGCTCGTTGCCTTTGCATCGGGCTCGATGCTTGCAGCAGCGTTCTTCCACCTGGGCCCGGAAGCGGCAGAGGGGATTGGGTCAGAGGCATTCACCATGATTCTCGTGGGAATACTGCTCTTCTTCCTGATAGAGAAGTTCATCCACTGGCACCACTGCGCCAGGGGCGAGTGCGACGTCCATCCGGTCGTGCATCTCAATCTTATCTGCGACGGAGTGCACAACTTCATAGACGGCGTGATAATAGCGGCGGGCTTTCTGACAAGCGTGCAGGTCGGATTCATAACCGCCCTTGCAATCGCCCTGCACGAGATTCCCCAGGAGATTGGGGACTTCGCGATCCTGGTCCACGGGGGCCTGACAAAGAAGAGGGCGCTGCTCTACAACTTCATCTCTGCAACGACTGCAATACTCGGTGCCTTCATAGGCTATCTCTACCTCACGAACCTCGAATATCTAATCCCCTACGCCCTCGGAATCGCAGCCGGAGGGTTTGTCTACATAGCAACGGCCGACCTAATGCCAGAACTCCACAAGGAGCGGACGGTCAGCAAACTCGTGCTCCATACAACTGCGCTATTAATTGGGGTGCTGCTTATATATTCAATATCGGGAATAATCCCGCACGCCCACTAAAATGCTGAAGCCCATACCCCCAACCCAGCGGGAGAGGAATCGCTACCTCGCCTTCGAGGCAATATCGGACTCCCCCCTCAAGAGGGACGAAATAATCAGGGCGATTCAGAATTCCTGTCTCAATTTCCTGGGCGAGCTCGGCACCTCGAAGACCGGGTTATGGCTCATGGACTGGGACGCCAAGACGAAGAAAGGCATTCTGAAGGTAACGCACAAGACAGTGGATGAGGTCAGGGCCTCAATGGCGCTGGTAAAGGAGATTAACAGGCAGTCGTGCATCATCAGAGTCCTGGGAGTTTCAGGCACAGTGAAGAAGGCGAGGGAGAAATTTATCTCTTGACCACAATCTCCAGCGAGACCACGAACGTGCCTGGCGACATCTTCTCGTTTCTTGAGAGTCCCCAGCTGAACGGGTAGTGCCTTCGCTTGAACATTTCACTGAGCTTTTTGGCAATCTCGTCGTTTGCCTCCCACATCTCGTCCGTGGGGTGCTCAATCAGTGCGTAGCCCGCCACCACCCCGTGCTTCTCAGCCTTCTCGAATATCCCGTCCGTTATCTCATTGAAGACGTCGCTGCGCAGGGCCACCCCCTCCACCCCGATTCTCCACGCATAGAACTCAGCTTCGGTCTCATAGGATGAGAGGTCCGGGAGCACGTCCTTCCTGGTCGTCAGATACACCTGGATTGTAATGTCCATTGGTAGGCTATTGGCGGAATATAATAAAACAGTTTGGGCCCGAAGGGAGTTGAACCCTCGACCACTCGATTATGAGTCGAGCGCTCTAACCAGACTGAGCTACGGGCCCTTGGAGAATGAGATATTATTAGGATACAGGGGATAAAAAACTGTTAAACCTCAACCCTGCCAAAGGTGCAGTTCCCGCCCTCATAGGATTCGCACGTTACTTCATATATTTTTTGTTTTCCTGCGCTCTCAGAACCGGCTTTGCTATTAAATCCAATAGAAAAGCAAAAAATTTCCGAATAAAATAGCAAAATGACTAATAAAATAGCAGGAAATGTAGTGCCTAACCATCTATTTAAGGAAAATGCCCTAAATGTTCATTATATGATTGAGATTATATTGCTATCTGTTTTGGTTGTTGGGTTATACTTGATATTAGGCGAACATACATCCCTCCAATCCGATGCCAGATTGTTTTTTTCGGTTGTTTTAGTATTGTTATTCACAGCAACGAAATTTTATAGGGGAATATCACGAAGATTGAAACGATGGACGAGAGGATAAACGAAGTTGAGAAAAGGATAATTAAATTAGAATCTGATAACAAGAGTGTTAAGAAGATAATAGATGAATTTGTTGATTATAGAAATTATATGGTAAAAACAATACTGATAGCCGTTGTTGCTGGATTGCTTATATCGGTTTTGAAATATTTTGGGGTTATTACATAATTGTAGTGCCTAACTTTCTATATTGGCTCTACTTTTTCTATGTAATTGGGAGGCATATTCTTCATTCGTTCTACATTGATTTCGCCTTTCTTAAAATTGAGAGATATATCAAAGCGATTTAAAACATCACATCCCAATATATTGGGTGCAGTCTGTGCCTCTTTTGTAAATATGTGTATTGGTTCTACTGGTTCGATATGGAATTCTGTACGGTCTTCACCAAGGTAATCAACAAACACTATCCCAATCCCATCATAAATATAAACCAAACTTACTCCACCCGTACCAACAACTTCGGCGTCTGAAAGCGAGTCCAAATCAATCCCTAGTCTCCTAGCCGTAGGATAACTAAGCGTTGTAATATTTGAACCAGTATCAATTAAAAATATTTCTTTTTCAGGAAAAACATTTGAAGGTGGTAATATTATACGTAAAGATATGTGGGGCAAATCTTCTTGGAAATATCCTCTACACATTTTACCAATAGGATACCTCGCCTTCTTTGGGGAGATAAACAATATAAACTTTAGAACTTTCTTTCTTGAATTTTTCAAAAAGTTTATCAAAATCGTTATTACTTTCAATAACGTATTTATTTCGGATAGCTACAAAAGTACCTCCATGTTCCTTCTTTAATTCTTTGATATGTTCATTAAACCAGTCTTGGTTTTCATCAATAGGTCTTTTATGGGCCATCTGTTTTGCGAGAACACCACTACAATGGTCATCAATATTTAAATCCATTTTAACTATTAAAATTTTAATTGTATTACGATAAATACTTGTCGTTTGTGATTTGAAGGTAATTATTCTTAATTTGGCACTTTAAAAAGCAAATTTAACTACAATTCACGTTCTTGAAGTCAGGATTGATTCCCAACTCAAACATTTCGTGAATCAATACCACTATATTATGGCATATCAGTTTTGCAAGTAACTCGTTCTTCTGGCTCACAAACTTCTTGCTTTTCAACCCATCCCCGAACTTCTGTTTAATCATCATAAAGGTGGTTTCTACATTGCTTCGCTTGTGGTAATGCTCCAAAAACTCCTCCTGATGAACGGCTTGATTTCTTAAAAAGAAAGTTTAACGAACCTATGCTTAAAGAGAGGATTATAAGGGATAGGTGGGAAGTTTTCACCTACAATAATCTTGAAAAATTCATGAAAAAGAGAAAGAAATCAATAAAGGAGTTCAATAAGCTATCGGAGTTCCTAAAGAGCAAAGGGGCGACACAAACAAATATAAATAAATTCTAAAACCGCCATCAGTCGCCAATTTAATAGCAACCCACCGAATAAAATAGCAAGCGTCAATTAAATAGCAAAGCCCTCAGAACCGGCTTTGGGACAAAATTAGCCTAGCTTCTCGGTCTTAAAGCTTTTTTGTCGGCTGTCGTGAGGATCACCTTTCTGCTGTGTATCTCGGCGTTGAACTTTCTCAGGAAGTTTATCACCT
>JAHIKS010000087.1 GCA_018897475.1 Candidatus Altarchaeota archaeon | reverse complement strand
CGAACTAACGCCTGTGGAGATGAGACCTCTACTCCGTCCCTTGGGTGGGGCAAGCCTCGTCAAAGAAGCAGGATATGTGAAACGCAAAGCGTTTCTCATAAATTGCGACAAAGTCACAATTAGCTCCTTCCAAAGCTGTAAGGCGTTGGAGGGTGTAGTTCACTAGACTTGATAATGGCCAAAGAACTCGACCTCCCAAAGCTGGAGGAGAAGATCCAGAAGTACTGGAATAAGGAGAATATCTACAAGGAACTTGTAGAGAGCAGGAAATCCGGACCGAAATTCTACTTCTGCCAGGGCCCACCCTTCACCAGCGGGCATGCGCATATCGGCCACGCATGGAACCATACCATAAAGGATTCTATAATTCGCTACAAGAGCATGCAGGGCTTCGACGTTTTCAGAAGGGCCGGCTGGGACATGCACGGCCTTCCTACTGAAGTGAAGGTGGAGGAGGAGGTTCTCGGCTCCAAGACAAAGAAGGACATACAGGAATACGGCATAGAGAACTTCATAAAGGAGTGCAAAAAATTCTCGATAGATAACATGGATGTAATGACGAAGCAGCTGAAGAGGTTCGGTGTGTGGCTGGACTGGGACGACCCCTACCAGACCATGGACGCAAGGTACATGGAGGGCGTCTGGTTCTGCATAAAGAAGGCCCACGAGAAGGGTTTACTGTATAAGGATAACAGGGTAATCCACTGGTGCCCGAGGTGCGAGACCGCCATGTCCGGCTACGAGGTCAGGGATGAATACAGGAACGTCACCGACCACTCAATCTACGTCAAGGCAAGGGTAAAGGGCAGGGACGAGTCGATACTTATCTGGACTACTACGCCGTGGACCCTTCCGGCAAACACGGCGATTGCAGCGCACCCGGAGTTTGATTACGTGAGGGTGAAGGTTGGCGGGGAGGTTATAGTTCTGGCGAAGGAGAGGGTTCACATTATCAAGGATAAGCACGAGGTTATTGAGGAATTCAAGGGCAAGAAACTGGACGGAATCGAATACGAGCCCATGCTCGACATTCCTGCTCAAAAAGATATCAAGCACAGGGTCGTCATGGCCCCGGACCTGGTTACACTGGAGGACGGGAGCGGCCTCGTCCATATAGCTCCCGGCCACGGCGAGGAGGATTTCGAGGTGGGCAAAGAACAAGACCTTGACTCGCTGTCGCCTGTCGATGATTCAGGAAGATTCACCATAGACCCCTATAAGGGAGAGTATGTCAGGGACGCCAATGCAACCATAATAGAGGACCTGAAAGAGAGCGGGAACCTCTACATGGACGAGAAGATAACGCACTCCTATCCGCACTGCTGGAGGTGCAAGAGCCCGCTGATTATGAGAGTAACGCCGCAGTGGTTCCTCGCTGTCTCAAAGATAAGGGACAGGCTCCTTGAAAAAAACAGGGAGATTGAGTGGATTCCCCAGTGGATTGGCTCGGGGAGATTCGAGAACTGGCTCCAGAACGTCAAGGACTGGTGCATATCCAGGCAGAGGTACTGGAATACCCCGCTGCCCATATGGACCTGCGATTGCGGCAACATGGAGGTCATAGGCAGCATAGAGGAGTTATGCAAGAAGTCGGTAAATAAGCTGAATCCCGAGAACATTGATTTGCACATGCCATCGATGGATGCCGTCAGGCTTGGGTGTGTCTGCGGCAAGGAGATGTCAAGGGTTCCCGACGTCATGGACGTCTGGCTTGATTCCGGCTGCGCGTCCTGGGCGAATCTTGGCTATCCGCATAAGGGGGAGAAACTCAAGGGGCTCTTCCCCGCCGACTTCATAACCGAGGGCTCGGACCAGACAAGGGGCTGGTTCTACTCCATGCTCGTGTGCTCGGTGATTGCATTCGACGACATATCCTATAAGAGGGTGCTTTATCACGGCTTCAGCCTGGACTCGGAGGGGAAGAAGATGTCGAAGTCGCTTGGCAATGTTGTGGAGCCGCTGAACGTCGCTGAGAAATACGGGGCCGACGTGCTGAGGTTCTACATGCTTTCAGCTACCGTTCCCTGGGAGGACCTGAGGTTCAACATGGAGTCCCTGGCTGCTGTTGACAGGACGCTGAGAATCCTCTGGAATACCTGTATCTTTGCCCAGACCTACATGGGGCTGGACAAATTCGACCATAGGCAGACATTCGAGTCCGGCTTCGAGACGGAGGACCTGTGGCTTCTTTCCAGGTACAATTCCCTGGTTCTTGGAGTCACTGAGGCGATGGAGAAGTACTACCTCCACGACGCCTGCCGGCTGGTGAACGAATTCGTCCTGGAACTGAGCCGGTGGTACATAAAGCTCATAAGGGACAGGGTCTGGATTGAGGGCGACGATGCAAGAAAGATTTCCGTCTATGTTACATTGCACAAGGTCCTGTCAGGGATTGCAGTGCTGCTCGCCCCCATAACCCCGCACCTCTCGGAGAAAATTTACAGGAATCTGACAGGGGACAGAAGCGTCCACCTAGTGAAGTGGCCGCTGGCACAGGAGGGGAAGATAGACCCGAAGCTTGAGGGCGAGATGCTCATGGCCCAGGAGATTGCCGAGGGCGTCAAGGCAGCGAGACAGAAGTCCAACATCAAGCTGAGGTGGCCAATCCCAAGAGTCATAATCGCGCCGAAGGAGGAGATTAATCTCAACATGGTGGAGGGCATAATTCTCAAGGCATGTAACGCAAAGGAGCTCATGATGGAGGAGCTCGATGCAGAGGTCATTGTGAAGCCGAACCTTGCGGTTCTGGGCCCCAGGCTGAAGGGTGACATGGGCGAGTTCATGAAGGAGCTCGGAAAGGTCAATGCGGAGGAGATTCAGGATAAAGAGGAGGTTAGGGTGGGGAAATTCACGGTGAAAGGGGATGAGCTAATCTTCGAGACCAGAATCTCCCAGGACCTGGTTGCCGAGGAATTCAACCAGGGCGTTGTGTACATAGACTCGGCACTCGATGAAAAGCTCCTCTCTGAGGCCATGGCCAGGGAGGTAATCAGGAGAATCCAGCAGATGAGAAAGGAGCTGGATCTGGAGGAGCTGAAGCAGATAGAGGTTGCCATGGAATGCAGCGATAAATTCAAGCCCCATGTCCTCGACAACAAGGAATTCATCCAGAAGGAGACAAGAAGTTCCATATCGATTGCAAAGAAAAAGGGTTTCTCAAAGGAGTGGGAGATAGAGGGCGAGAAGGTGAAAATCAGTATTATTTAAGTTACCCTCCCTATCTATTAATTCGCGATGAAAGGTTCTCACGGCTTTAGAAGAAAGAGCAGGACCCTCAGGGTAAAACCCAGGGACAGGGGAAAGGTAAGGATAAGGAGATACCTCCAGAAATTTGAGGAAGGAGAGGCGGTATCCATAAACATGGACGCGAGCTACAGGAACATCCCCCACCCAAGGTTTCAGGGCAGGTCAGGGAAGGTCATTGCAACCCAGGGCAGGGCATACTATGTAAAGATAAGGGACGGGGGAAAGATGAAGGATCTCCTCATTAGCCCGGAGCATCTCATAAAGATAAAGCAGGGGGAAAAATGAACGTAATGGAAAAAAAATATGTCACGATTGCAGAGGCAAAGAACGTGCTCGACAAGACGAAGAAGAGATACAAGGATGCCGATATGGAGATGCTCTACGAGCAAAAGAGAGCGCTCGACCATGCAAACAAGGCAGATAACCTGAACTTCAGGGACAGTGCGTCAATGTTGAAGAAACTGTCCGAGCTGGAACTCGAGCTGAACGAGGGCCAGATAGTCAAGATAGTCGACCTTCTGCCCGAGACTGTGGATGACGTGAGGGCAGTATTCGCAAAGGAGCGCTTCAAGTATGGGGAGGATGAGATAAAGAAAATCCTCGAGATTGTTGCGCAATACAAATGAGAGGGGTGGTGGCTGAAATGAACAAGGACGAAAACGTGAGAGTCATAGATTTCCTGCCCATGGGGAAATCCGAGGTGCCTCCCCATAAGAGGAAGCCAATAGCGCAAGCGGTCGGCGAAAAATACTTCTCACTTCTGGAGGTTGTTCCCAGGAAGGACATCACCTTCAAGTCAGGCGATGAAATCTATATCGGAGAGGGCGTCAGGGACAAGGTCGACCATATAGAGAGGAGGATAAGGTATGACTGGCTTACCCCCACCGCAAAGACCGAGCTCAAGATAATTCTCGAGGAGATAATAAAGGGCGACGAGAAGAGGTTCGTTGATTTTTACAATGATGCCGGCACCATAAGCACGAGACTCCATAAACTTGAGTGTCTTCCGAGGATAGGCAGGAAGCACAGGCAGGACATACTGGAGGAGAGACGAGTGAGGCCCTTTGACAGCTTCGAGGACATGCACGACAGGGTGAGCAACCTCCCGGACCCTGTGAAAGTCATAGCAGAAAAGATAATTCACGAGCTCAGGGGGGAGGACAAATACAACCTTTTCGTGCCACTGATTGCAGAGAAAAAGCCGCACGAGAGAAGGTCGAGGTTCTAAATAGATTATTTATATGAACGAAAAACTATGTATAAATACTTTCCAAAATGGTGAAAATAGAGATAGACTTTGAGAAGTGCATTGGATGTGGTGCCTGCGTCAATGCATGTCCGGTATCGCTTTATGAGATTGTAGATGAGAAGTCGAAGGTTACAGGCAACGTTGATGACTGCGTCCTGTGCAGGGCGTGTGAGACAACCTGTCCGGTGGGTGCTATTACGATTACGGAGTGAAAGGGTCCGCCGGGGAATTCAAGTGTCATCGAGGGAGCGAAGATGTGTCGGTGCGATATTGCAAATCTGCGATTTGCAATAAATCAAATTCGCTTTCAGCGAATTTCATTAGCACCGAACACACGCCCGAACCGAATGTTCGGCCGCGTGGCACAAAGCGAATTGCAAATCAGAGATTT
>JAHIKS010000086.1 GCA_018897475.1 Candidatus Altarchaeota archaeon | reverse complement strand
TAAAACTTATTGGAAGCACTATGTCATGATAAATCATGATAAATAGGTGGTGGAATGGTTTTAGCGAGTCACTACGTCCTCAAGGACGTGCTCAATCTCCTGGAAAGGGAGAAACACGGGCGTTTGGAGGAGGTATGCACGATATACCGGGACAGGTACACAGAGGACGAGGAGCTCCTTGAGGTATTCGATTCAATCCTGAAGCACATCAGCTCCGGCGAATCAGACCCCAAGACCCTGATGAAGAGGCTGACCGACCTGATATCCGTCAGAAGGATGGAGGTCTCGGGAGACTCAAAGGGTTATTTCTGATAAATTCCCGGTCCCATTCCTGATAAATCCCCGGTCCTAATTCTGGTAAATTCTCAATCCCATCCCCGGTGAATTCTCAACCAAAGAACCTCCCCACGTACTTTGCCGGCATCTCACTCAGAACCCCTTTTCTTTCTTTAGAAAAGAAAGAAAAGTGGTTTCATCCCCAAAAGAAAGAAAAATTTACCAGCTATCACTGGAAGAATCTTCTCAAGTACTTGGTTGGAATCTCCGTTGTAACGAACTCAAAATCCTTGGGAAAGCACTTCCTGTAGTTCTGCCACTTGAACCTCTCGTCCATCAGGACTATTGCACCTCTATCCGTCTCGGACCTTATGCACCTGCCGGCCGCCTGCAGTGCCCTGTTCATGGCCGGGTATATGTATCCGTAGTCCCAGCCCCTCTCGAATTTGAAGTCATAGTACTCTATCAGCGACTTTATTTCGAGGGTGGGGGTCTCCAGCGGAAGGCCGACCACAATGACCGCATCCAGCAGATTATTGGCATAGTCCACCCCCTCGGACAGGGACCCGGCCTGCACTCCAAGGAGAATTCCCCCGCCGTTCGCACTCAGATTCACAAGCCGATTGCACAGCTGAATCCTGTCGTCCTTCTTCATCTCCCGCCTTTCCGCCAGAATCGATTTTTTGATTCCCTTCATATTCCCTCCAACGGAGTCCATGACCTGGTAGGAGGGGAAGAACACCGCCAGGTTGCCTGGAACCTCCGCCGCTATCTCGGAGATGATTCTCGCATACCTTCGATACATGTAGTCCGACCTCTCGGAGAATTTTGTCGTAACGCCTGGCACGAGGAGAAGGAGCCTGTTCTCCTCAGGGAACGGGGACATGTACTCCCTCAGTTCCGTTCTCTCCGGCTTCAGCCCCATCACGTCCATGTACATGCCGACGGGAATGAGAGTCCCGCTCATGAAGACGGAGGAGTAGGAGTCGTCGAAGACCGTCATGCTGGACAGGGACGGGTCGAGGCACGTCCTTGACAGGACGGTATCCTTCCCCTTCTTGAGGATTCTCGCATAGCCCCGGTCCTCCTTGTCCCAGCTATCCAGGAACCCCCCTATGGCCTTTGAATAGGAGCGGTGCCTGTTTGGAATGTTAAGGACCTCCTCGCCCAGGTCGTTGACGCTCTCCACGAACTCATTGTACTTCATCCCAACCTTTCCAATCAGGGCATCGGCGAACTCATCCTTTTTTACCTTCCTCTCGTCGAATTTCGCCATGCCTTTGCCAAGCTCCCTGAGGATTCCCGCAATGTCCCGGAAATCATCGGCCAGGGTCTTGAAGCCGAGGAAATTCGCCTCCCCGACGGCCCTGTTCAGGCTGAACTCCGTCAGGTTGTTGCTGAGTAGCTTTCTCACCCTGCTGGGAAGGTTGTGTGCCTCATCAATCACCAGTATCATGTTATCCAGCTCCTTGTTCAGCTTCGAGAGGAACGCCTTCCTGACCTGGGGAGAGAATATGTGGAAGTAGTCGCAGACAATGACGTTGGCATCCTTGCCTATTTCGGTTGCGATTTCGTAGGGGCACAATCCTTTATCCGAGCAGAGCTCCGCCACCTTCTCCGCGTGCATGGGCTCCATCTTTACCTTCGCAATCATCTGTTTCGCCTTCTCCGACAGCTTCCCCCTCCTCACGCTGTTGTAGTACTTGCACCTCTCCTCCCTCTTGATGGCCCTGCAGAACTCGTTGAACTCCCTGCTGTCCAGGTCCCTGACCTTGTGCGGGCAGGTCCACTGCTTCCCGATTATGTCAACGGCAACGAAGCTGGTCTTGAATTTTTTATGAATCCTTTTCAGGGTATCGATGACGATAGTATGCTGCGTATGCTTCGGAGTCAGAAAAAAGACAGTTTTATTATTTTTCAATGAGAATTCCAATGCTGGCGATATTACTGCTGCAGTCTTCCCCAGCCCGGTGGGGGCGTGGGCCATGAGATGTTTCCCCTCCCTGAGAGAGGACTCGACGTCCTGCATGAACTCCCTCTGCCCATCTCTCACATCTTTGAACGGAAACAGCGACATGAATTGATTTTCGACGGAGCGGTGATAAACCGGGAGTCAGTCCATCAGAAAAGTGAAACTATTGTTCGTTTTTGTGATATAGTTCAAGAAATACAATCCTGTTTTTGTTCTTGAGGTACATATAGGACAACCTGAACGGTGGTATCCGCACCTCCCTGGTTCTTTTCCTTGTGTATCGCATCGGTTTTCCGGTTTCCGGCGATGCTATTATCCTCTTAATCTGCTTTTTGATTTTTTCCTTCAGTGCACGGTCTTTTATCTTGCTAACGGTTCGCTTAAAGCGCGGCTCGAACGCAACGGTCACCATTTCTCTAGCTCAGCTATGAAGGCCTCCTTGTCCATCTCCTTGAACTTGCCCTTTTCATATCTCTCAAGAGCATCTACGGTCTTCTTCGCAAACTCTATGTCTTCAATCAGGTTCTTTCCGAATTCACTTGCCGGCTTGAGAATGAACTGGTCGTCGCTCTTTATGATAACAAATTTTTCTCCTACAGTAAGGCCTTTCCGCATGTCCTGCGGCAGGACAATCTGCCCCTTGGAACTCAGCTTAGTCATGTCGACATTAACCATATTATCACTATAATAAGATTGGTCTTACAGGTTTATAAATAAAAAGAACTGGAATAAATCCATTCAGCCTGTGGGCCTAGAGCAGCTGGCCGCAGGTCGTTGCTATCCACTCTCCCACATAGTGGGTTATGGCTATAACCACAAGCACTATGAGAAGGTGCTCCCCGACAACCTTCCAGGTGCTTCCCTTCTGGTCCTTCCCAATCTCAATGCTGAGCAGGGACAGGGCCAATAGGCCCCATGCCACGCTGACAAGAATCGCCATCGAAAGCTCGAATAGCAGGACCGGGACTACAAAGGTTAGGGCGAAGACAAACTTGGAGACGAAGGTGGACAGCGTCGAGGTCCATATCTCCCTCTCGGTATGCATGCCCTCGGCTTCCTCTGAGATATGGATGCCCAATGCATCTGAAAATGCGTCGGCTATCGCTATGGTCAGTATCCCGCCAAGGATGACGAGCCTTGAATGCGTGCCTGCATGAAGCCCCACCATCAGGCCCAGCGTCGTTATTATTCCTGAGGTCATGCCGAAGCACAGCCCGGTCTTCAGTGAATGTTTCATCCTATATCTTATCTATTAAAAGCAACTAAATAATAATAAGATGGTTCTGCGTGACAGGTTCAAGGGGAAGATTTCCGCGGGTGCGATGGAATTCCTGAACTCCCTGAGAGTGGACAGGGAGATGATTATGGAGGATATATGGCTGAACCAGGCGCACGTCATCATGCTGGAGCGCCAGGGAATTGTTCCAAGGGAAGACGCAGCCAAGATTCTCTCCGCGCTCGATGACCTGAAGGCAGAGGCCATGGCAGGCGGCTTCCAGCTGAAGGAGGAGCTGGAGGACGTTCACATGAACGTCGAGAGCTATGTGACAGAAAAGGCAGGGCAGGCGGGAGGAAAGATGCACACTGCCCGCTCCAGGAACGACCAGGTCGTTACCGATGTCAGGATGAAGCTCCGGGGGGAGATTCTCGAGACCGTGGGGCTTTTGATAACCCTTGACAGGACCCTCCTGAAACTGGCGGAAAAATCGAAGTCAACGGTCATGCCCGGTTACACTCACCTTCAGCACGCGCAGCCAATCACTCTCGGGTTCTGGGCCTCATCATACGCCGAGATGTTCTTCAGGGACATAGAAAGGATGCTCGGCTCCTATTCCCGGGTCAATTCCTCCCCCCTGGGCGCATGCGCGCTGTCGGGAACATCCTTTCCCATAGACCGGAAATTCACCGCGAGGCTATTGGGCTTCGACTCGCTGCAGGAGAATGCTCTCGACGCAGTAAGCTCCAGGGACTTCATCCTCGAGTCCCTATCATCTTTGGCAATCCTTACATCCAACCTCTCGAGGCTCTCGGAGGAGCTGGTGCTCTGGAGCACCGAGGAATTCTCCCTCATTGAAATGCCGGACGAATTCTCAGCCGGGAGCTCCATAATGCCGCAGAAGAAGAACCCGGACCTTGCCGAGCTGATAAGGGGCTCGGCGGGAAGAACATACGGGAACCTGGTCCAGGCCCTGACCGCAGTGAAGGGAATCACCTCCGGCTATAACAGGGACCTGCAGGAAGACAGGGCCCTGCTATGGGACTCCTTCAGAGTGGTTAACTCCTCGGTAGAGATTATGAACGGAATTCTGGCTGGAGTGAAGTGGAACGACAAGAGGATGTTCGCCCTTGTTGAGGATGGCTTCTCCTGCGCTACTGAACTTGCCAACTCCCTTGTTATGAAGGAGGGGATGCCATTCAGGAAGGCCCACTCCGTTACCGGGAAACTGGTGAAGTCCCTCATAAAGGAAGGCAAGAACTTCAAAGACATTTCTGATGTAAGGAAACTTCTGAAGAAGGAAGGGATAGAGCTGTCTGAAAAAGACCTCAGGAATCTTCTGGACCCGTCCAAGGCGGTCAGCGCCTCGAGAAGCATCGGCGGCACATCACCGGCCGAGGTCGGAAGGGTCGCGAAATCCCTGAAGAAAGAATTGCTCGTGAAGGAGAAATCCCTGAAGGGGAAGAGGAAAGGCATAGAGGATGCGGGAAAGGAGACAGAGAAGCTCGTCAGGGAGATCGTTTAGCTCTCCTATGAAACGTCCCTCTCACAGTACTTGCATCTCAAAACCAGCGGCTCATTCTGCCTCACGTGAAAGACCGACTTTACCGGCTCCCTCTCCTTGTTCGTGATGCAGATGGGGTTCGGGCATCTGACTATGCCTATAATATCCTCGGGCAATGAAACGGACATCTTCTTCACGACCTTGTAGTCCTCTATCCAGTTTATTGTCGCATGGGGAGCTATGATTGCAATCTGGTTCATCTCCTTGGGGTCGAGGTCCCTGTTTTCTACTTTTACTATGTCTTTGCTGCCTCTCGCCTTGCTGGGGATGTTCATGGCAAGGGTGACGGAATCCGGGAAGCCGTTGCTTATACCCAGAATCTTCAGGACCTCCGGGGCCTTGCCGTGCTTTATGTGGTCTATGGATATCCCCCTCTTTATCAGCTTTATCTTCAGCGTCTTCTCCTTCTTGTCCATCTTAGAACTTCACCCCGCACACCAGGCAGAGCAAAGCCATCCTGACCGGAATCCCGTTTTTCGACTGCTCGAAGTAGTGGGCGAATTTCGTGCCGTCAACCTTGGGGGAAATCTCCCCCACCCTCGGGAGGGGGTGCATGAGTATGGCCGACTTCTTCAGGCCCTCTATAGTCTTCAGGTCTATAACGTAGGCGCCCTTGACCCTCTCATATTCCTGCGGGTCCGGAAACCTCTCTTTCTGGATTCTCGTGGCATAGATTACATCTGCGTCATCAAGGTTAAGCTTTCTCGTCTCCTTGACCGGAATCTTGTTCCCCTCCAGGTCCTTTACCATGTGCCTCGGCATCTTCAGCTCCTGGGGCGAGATGAATCTCAGCTTGACATCGTAGTTTGCAAGGGCATTTGTCAGGGAGTGAACGGTCCTTCCATACTTCAGGTCGCCGACAATTGCAATGTCAAGTCCGTCAATCTTCCCGAACTTCTTCTTTATCGTATACAGGTCCAGAAGGGTCTGGGTCGGGTGCTGGTTCGCTCCGTCCCCGCCATTGATGAGGGGAATATCCACGTATTCAGAGGCCAGTCTTGCGGAGCCCTCAACGGGGTGCCTTATCACTATCACATCGGCGTAGCCCTCCACCACCCTCACTGTATCAGCAATCGTCTCACCCTTTGCCTCCGAGCTTATCTCGGAGAAAGGGAAGCCGACGGTCTTTCCCCCGAGTCGCTTCATCGCGGTCTCGAAGGACATCCTGGTTCTGGTGGATGGCTCGAAGAAGAGGGTTGCGAGAATCCTGCCGCGCATCAAAGAAGAGGCCCTACCTGAATTCAGTTTCTTCTCCATCTCAGAGGACTTTCTCAGAACAAAGTCAATCTCCTCGCGGGAGAAGTCTTTGATTGAGATGATGTGCTTTTTAGTCCATCCCATTTGAATAAATATAAGAACGAGGAATTAATAATAAGGAAAACAGAGATGGATATGATATTGGACCTCCCGGAGATTAGCTACGAAAGCAGGGACATAAAGATAGCGTATCTGCTGAACCTTTTGATACTGTCACTGGTGCTCCTTCTAACGTTCCTTGGTGCGGGAGGCATTACGGTTCCCGTGCAGGAGGGCCTACAGGGCCTCCTGGGACGGAGCCACATAACCCTGGGGCTGCTCCACGTTCTGCCGTGGTCGATGATAGCAATCTTCTTTATCACTTTATCAGTCATTGAGATAAAGGAAATTTCCAAAACCCGCGTAAGCCTCAGACCGGACGTCGTCGTGATAAACGGCGAGGCCATAGACCTCAAGAGAATCAAGCTGGTCGAATCGCACTATGCGGTCGGCAGGAACATAGGCCTCGGGAAATTCATAGATCTGAGATACGACAGCCAAAAGACAAGGTTTGCGATAAAGAACCCGGAGACGTTCCTGAAGGACATGAAGGAGCGCATGGTAAGGCGGGGGCTCCATCTCGAGAACAGGATTTTCTATTTCCATTCCGGGGAGACACAGCCCTGGAGGATAGAGGTCCTGGAGGAACTGTTCGGAGTGAAGGAATCCACCAGCGGATTCATGCCATCCTACCTGAATGAATTTCTGGAGGTTCTCCTCAGCTACTGGATTATACTCGGCGTCTGCCTCCTCCCCGTAATATTCCAGAGGAACGAGCTGGTTGAATCCCTCGAGGTGATTCTCATGTTCAACCCCCCGGTTATCGTGCTCCTTGCATGGCGCTATCTCCTCTCCATCGAGCCAAAATTCCGCAGGAAGGAGAGCATAGTCTTTGGCGCTTTCATGCTGTTCAGCACTCTATTCGCAGGCATTGTGCTCCTGCTCCTTGGGGACGGCATTGCAATCCTCAGTAGCTATCCTGTATGGCTATTTTACCTGGAGATTATGGTGTTCTCCACGCTCATGGGGTACCTGAGGTGGTGACGTTTTAT
>JAHIKS010000085.1 GCA_018897475.1 Candidatus Altarchaeota archaeon | reverse complement strand
GTTGCAGTGGCTGCATGAAAGGTTGCATTCTCCCCCCGTCAGCGAAACCGGGGGGAAGGCCCGCATGTAGAAGGTGATTTCCTTAGCCATTTATCGTCTCCTCTATCTTTTTGATTTCCTCCTTCGTTAATTCCCGGGGAAAGTTGTAGATGACCCTTGGGTCCTCGGTCGAAAAGGGCCTGTTGCAGTCCGGGCAGCCGGTAGTTTGAAAGGGCTTGCCGGAGAGGACGATGTCTTTCACATCAACGCCGAAATCCTCTACCCTGCCATCAACGAATTCCATCCCGTCGATTCCCGAAATATTTTTTGAAATAAGATAATGTAGAAGTTGAATTTTCCTGTAATGCTGGAGAGTAGGTTTTTCTCTCTTCAGCTGCGTGTTCTCTATGGGGGTGTATGCGAACAGTGCTGAGTAGGCACCGATGTCGTGCAGTCTCTGTATGAGTTCCGCTGCTTCCTTTTCGGTCTCGCCGAGGCCTATCATGAGATGCGTTCCAACGTTGCCCCTGCCGAAGATTCTGAGTGCCCGCTCGATTCCGTCCAGGTGCTTCTCCCAGCGGTAGGGGCCGTCGACCTTGTTTCCCTTGATGCTGTCGAATACCTCCTCAGTAATTCCGTCGATGGGGATTACGATCTTGTCGACTCCGTTGTCCTTCAGCCGCTGAAGGATTTCATCGCTCTGCGGCGGGAGCGATACTGAAATCGGGACCGGGAGATTCTCTGTCAGCCATAGAACATGGCTGAGGAATTCATCATATATCAATGTTTGGAGGCAGATTCTTTTTAGAATTTTCGCCTCGACCGCCTTGTGCAGCCTTTCCACTATTGTGTCGGCGGGGTATGGAGGGTACAGCCCACGGGCTATCCTCTTCAGGCTGGCCCCTGAAGTCCTTGCCTGCGCGCAGAAGGAGCAGTTGGCCGAGCACCTCCCTTCATAGTAGGTCTGCAGATAGGCCGTGGTTGGCACGCAGTCTGACCTGACGAGCTCCAGCCCAAGGACGGTTGCTGTCCCTATTGAGGCCCTGACCTTGTCCGGCTTCTTCGGCTCCATGACCTCAATCTATCGGATTGAGTTCATAATAGTAATGGAGGTTCTGGATAAATTATCCATCTATTTAAGCCTCAGCGCCAATAATAAAATAGTATGAAAAAACCCGGAATACTCATCGCAAGCATACCTTTGCTGGCTGCATTGAGGGTCATGATGGCCCCCCTGCCGAACATAGAGCCAATAATGCTTTTCACCATACCGGCCGCACTTGTGCTTGGTCCCCTTGCCGGCTTCTCGCTGGCCTTTGGCTCCATGGTTACCTCAGATGCGATGATGGGTTCTTTTCAAGCGACTGCCTATACCGCCCTTACTTACGGGGTCGTTGGAGCAATCTGCGGCCTTCTTGGCAGAATGAAAAGGGGATGGAACAGATCGGAATTAACCGTCTTAAGCTTCGCAATGATTCTGCTTTACGACCTGGTGACTGCGAGCTTCTTTGCCCTGCAGTTCATGATTCCAGTTCCCATAGCACTGATGAACCAGATACCGTTCACCATACTCCATTCAAGCGGCTGCGTCCTTGTATTCCTGTTTGCGCCATCGCTGATGAAGGCAGTTAAAATGATGGATGAATTCTCGTTCTCGAAGCTGCCGGGGAGTCTGAGGCTTCATCTACACAGAACGGACTAGTTCTGGTCTTTTCCTGAAAGAATTGCAGTAGCAAAGTCCTCTGGTGACATCCCGACGAATTCCACCCCTTCAACGGATTTTACCCGGTCCACCAGCTCCTTCTCCTCAAGGCTTGATCCCTTCAACGCCTCCTCTATGTCAACAAGGGCCTTCTCAGGATAGATAAGGAAGTCGCCGGTAATCATCAGGTCCTTTATCTTGTCGTCAAGGACCCATGCAGATATCTTGATGACACCCTTCTTTGCCTTGTAGACGGCCTTCAGGTTTGCCTTCTCGAAAAGCTTTGCCTTGAAGTTCCATTCGTCGGATTTGAACCTGCCTATCTCTTCATCGACCGTTCTGATTTCATCACTGGTCATCTCGCCATTCGATATGTTGATTCCAAGCGCCTCGGAGAAGCCCTTGATAGCCGCATCCCGGATGTCCTTGAATTCGAAGGGGCCAAGGCCCTGTGCTTCGGCCTCCCTGTTGATGAATGTGACTCTCTCCTCCAGCTTGCTGACGCCCTTGTCCATGAACTTCTCGGGAACTATCTTCAGCACCCGGACCATCTCCGGGATGTCCAGCCAGAGGGTGATGAAGCCGTGCTGCACGACCATGCCGTCGAGCCGGAACTGGGAGCTTCCGGAGAATTTCTTGCCGTTGATGAGGACGTCGTTGATTGGGGAGAACTCGGCCGTTATGCCCAGCTCCTTGAGGGCCAGAACGATGCCATTGCAGATAACCTCGTAGGACTTCTCAATCTTCTTTGGAATTACCTCCGAATCCTCGCTCGTTATGATGGTGTATGCAGGGACCATGGGATTCAGGACCCCGATGCCGCCTCCGCCAATCCGCCTTACCACAGGAATATCATGTTCCCTGCAGTAGTCCAGGTCCAGCTCCTGCTCGGGAACCTGGAAATAGCCAAGCGTTATGTATTTCCCGTTGGGCCGCCAGAGGATTATGCTGTCCTTCCTGCTCTTGACTATTGCAAGCTCCGTTGCATGAAGCCGGGGCATGTCCACCGGGTCCAGTTCAATAAACCTGAAGTCTTTCATTTTTTTGAATTAACAGTAATTATGAGGATGGATGTTTAATTAATATAAACCCTGTCGAATATCCTCTGCAATTCCCGATCAGCAAGCTTCCGGAATCGAGTATACTTCTTTAGTATATCCCTGCCGTCCTTCGTTAGTCTTGTGCCCCCGCCACCCTTTCCTCCGGTTGATGTTTCAACGAGTTTCTTTCCCAGCCTCTTTTCAAGGGTTTTTATCTTCTTCAATAGATGGAGGTAGGACATGCCGAATTCTTTGGCGGCTTTGTTCATGGAACCATGTCTTTCTATGGATTCCAACAAGGCGACCTTTCCGTCCCCAAAGAGCGGCTTTCCGTTCTCTTCAATCCAGATTCTGGCTCTTGGTTTCATTCCTAAGCCCAATTGCATCACCTTCTTTGATGATTCCGCCGGTCAAAACACTTGCAAAAATGCCCTCCTTGGGCATTATACATTTTCCACGCTGTTTATAAATTTCGCATCCGGTATGGCATTCCTTGCCTATCTGAGTAACCTCAAGCAACGCGTTGCCTATCTTTATTCTGGAGCCTGCAGATATCTCGTGTACGCTTATTCCTTCCATCACGATGTTTTCGCCGAAGTCACCAGGACTTACCGTTAGGCCCTCCCCCTTTATCCTATCTATGCTTTCTTTGCTCAGAAGAGATACCTGACGGTGCCCTTCTCCCGAGTGAACGTCTCCTTCAAGACCATGATTGGCTATGAACTTGCATGAGCCGACGTTTCTTTTAACACCGCGCCTGTCGCTGATACAGACGGCCAGTACTTTACCTTTCATTTAAATCAAGCAAACGGTTACTCTGGAATTTTTTCTCAGGGTTTTATTTCCTGGAACCTCAATGAAGCCATCCGCCATGCCAAGCGATGTTATGGCACTTGAGCCCTTGAAGACCGGGACTGCCACATTATCTGCGGCACTGAACCTGACTGGCAGGAAAGTGTATCTTTTTCCGGAGGAAAATTCTTCAGATAAGAGAGCATCGACCTTTACTCTGTCATCTGCCTTGTTCATCATGTGATTCAGAAGCGGTATGATAAAGGCATGAAAAACAATCAAAGCGGACGTTGGGTATCCCGGCAAACCAATGACTAGTTTGCCCTTGATTTTTCCAATGAGCACCGGCTTCCCGGGTTTGATAGAGATGCCGTGCAGCAATATCTTGCCAAGGCCTGAAATCACCTCGGGCATCAAGTCCTCCTTCCCGACTGATGAGCCGCCTGAGACCAAAAGCAAATCCGAATATTGCATTGCTGAGGCAATCCTTTTACTGATTTCTACTGTATCATCGCCCACCATACCCAAGTCATCAACACAGGCGCCTGCAACCTTTAGTGCATCTGATAGCGCCAGGTTGTTTATCCCATAGATTTTTCCATCAGTAAGTTTCTCGCCCGGATGAAGTAGTTCGTTTCCTGTTGATAAAACAGCGACCTTCGGTCTTCTCCTGACTTGTACTTTCCTCAGTCCCAGTGAAGACAACACCGCCGTGTGATGGGGCTTGAGAACCAGGCCCTTCCTC
>JAHIKS010000084.1 GCA_018897475.1 Candidatus Altarchaeota archaeon | reverse complement strand
GAGTCCGGAAACATAACAATCGATTACAATCTCTCCCAAAGGGTATTCCTTGAAGATGGGGAGGATATAGAGGTTAATGGTGTGATATGGGACGACTGGGAGGTTATATTCCACATTGTTGATACTTGTGCGAATGCTAGTATTGACCCAGATTTCGATTCAGATGGACCAGAATGCGAGATACTTGAATACAACGAGATGGATCCATTAACAACAGATGGCTTACTCCAAGAGATAGAGATAATTTACGGGCACAAACTGGATGGAGTCGAAGCTCTGGAAAAAGGCGAATCTTTAGAATTCCCTGGGGGAGAAGTCAGGCTAAAATTCAAGGGCTATACAAATGAGAATTATCTGGAAAGCCCCTGCTCCGGTGGAAGAGAAGGGAACATACAGATAGAACCGGGAGATGAGAATTACCAGATGACAATAAGCTTCACCGGTGAGGACGGTAACAGATATGATGACATACGCCTAGATGAAGGACCCTTTGGGAAGGGCAACTATTTCATAGTGGGTGGCGTGCTGTACGTGTACGACAAGTATAAAACACTTGATAACGAAGAGGGAATGGATTCTGATGACCAGATAAAAGTAGCCCTATTCCCCCCAATAAATGGAAATGAGCAGTCCATTCTACTGGACAGGCTCTGTGACCCAGAAGACGAACAGGGAACGGCACCAGGTTGTGACTACATAACAACGTTCTGCGACTGTGAAGACGTCCCCGAAGAGATAACCGTAAGGACCATTGCACTGACAGACGCAATGGACGACGACGATGAAGAAGACATGGAGAACGATGACGAGATTGAAATAGCAATAGAGGATATCTTCTACAAGGACAACGCAATAAATGGCCTTACCATGCTATTCGACGGCTCAAGGCTGATAACCTTTTTAGACAACCTTTCAGACACCTATATAACAGTGAATCCTAATATGGTAGGCATTTTTGGCGACTTCGAGAGAAATGATCACAACCTATATCTCTGGATTGAGCACGAATGCGATTTAACCAGAGACCTGAATTCCACCGATGACAACACAGCAACATGCGACGAAAACGGCGATGGCGACGATGACGATATTCTTGTAGGATTCGTGCACGGCAATGGCGAGAGGGCCATCATTGATCTCTCTGACAGAAACTATAACGCTATAGAAACCTTTGATTATGACAATGGTGTGGCATTATTCGAGTCCACAACTCACATCGTTACACTTGATGAGAACATAGACTCAGTACTGATAACTCCGCAGGGCGGGGATAGCTACACTCTTGGATGGAGCACGAATAACAGATTGGATTTAGTTGGACTATGCCATCCCATAGATGATGTGAAACCTACTCTCTTCCTGGGAACCACAGAAAATGAGATATACGGTCCAAAGGGGGACCTAGATGGTGATGGGACAGTATCTGACTACGAGCTGCTGGACTACATTGACCTATGGGGTGGCGGTGAAGTTGCGGATTATGATCTGCTAGAAGTGATTGATAACTGGTCCGGTTAATCATATCGATGGTGAAGAATATGGGGAAATATATCTTATGCGGAGGTTATCTAAAGTTTGCTTTGATTTTCTTGTTGGTTTCAGTAGTTATAACCGGGTGTATTGGGCCAAGTGTTGAAAGTGTCGAATTAGAGTATACGATAAAAGTGGAAGAGAAACCTGAAGAGATACCTGATGATTTGCAGAAATGGAAGAGAGATGAGTATATGTGGGTAGTCGTTGAATTTGAGGTAAAGGAAGGAACTCTTGACATGCAAGATGTGTGGTTCAGAAGTAGGATTGAAACAAGTGAACGGTTTTATGATCTAGACCATACAACCGACAAATTAAAAAATGGCATCCAATCCAGAGGTATGATTAAATCGGGTGGGGAGGGGATTGCATTATACCAGATACCAGTTAATGAAGATTCCTATTCCTGGAACCTTGAAAAAATGAGACAGGATGTTAAAGCTATTAAAAAAGGATAGTTATGGGCGGCATCGTCTTATTGTCTTATTTTATCGAAATCCAATAAAAAAATGATTGGAATGAAAAAACACTACTTACTCTTACTCATGGGAATAATATTTCTTAGCGGTTGTATTGGAAGTGAACTATAAGATTTTAATTGTTGGGATTTTACTGGTATATGGTGTTGTTACAGCAGAGGCAACTAGCTGTTTAGAGTCTTGTAATACTGCAGGTTACTCTGAAGGAAGCTGTGAATATCTTCTTGGTGGGTGTTCAATAACAACGATATATGGTTGCTCTTGGGGAGCGACATGTTGTTGTGGTGGCGATTCTATAATGCCTGATGGAACGTGTTATGATAGTGATGGGGGCGAGGATTATAATGTGATGGGTTCTTGTCTTGACAAATATGGCACTTATGATGATGATTGTGAAGTTATGGGTGGACCTATTATAGGCTATACGAAGTGGGCTGTTAAAGACTACTATTGCGTTGGGGGATTATGTGTGGAAGGGAGCGATACTTGTAGTGAAACAACAGGGACCACAGAGTGTTATATGTGTCATTCAATTACAACTACTTCAACAACTACTACAACCACGACCATATTGACCATCTGTAACGAAACCGATGATGGCATTACTACTTACCATTCAGATTATGGGTGGGAAACATATGATGACCGATGTAATACTGCCGGGACATATGTATTTACATATTACTGTCAGAATTCTACGAGCCCCGGTGTGGAAATAGATGCCTGTGAGTATGGTTGTGAGAATGCAACCTGCCTTGCGGCCACTACCACCACAACAACTAGCACTTCAACAACAACCAGCACAACATCAACCAGCACCACAACCTCCACGGCTTCTACAACCACATCAACAACCACAACCCTAATATCAAACTCTGTAAGCGGGTTTGGACTTTTAATGCCAATAGAATCAAGCGTACAATATCTTGGCACAACGCTTACTTTTTCCATTATGAACGGTGTGGGAGAGGACATAACCAGTGTCAATTACTCCGCAAGCGGTGATTGTGTCCTTGCTGTGGCAAGTGCAGCTAGCATATCTGGTGGAAGTATGAGTGCTGGAGAAGTAGTTGCAGTAACTATAGGCGGTACATGTTACAACAAGGTCTCAGGCCAGTCATTCAGTACTACTTTAACTATCTCATATATTGATAGTTCTGATTTAGTTTACATTGAAGTGGGGACGATAAGTGGGATAGCGGGTGAAGTGACAACCACAACGAGTACAAGTACGACTTCCACAACAAGCACCTCAGTAGAAGGAACCACCACGTCCTCAACAATCAGCTCAACCACAAGCATTTCTTCAACAACATCAATTTCGACCACTTCGACCTCTACGACAAGCACTACCACCACCACATCCTCAACGACCACGACTATCTCAGGCGCGAATATAACGGTCCTTAGAAGTCTGACAACCGCCACGAAAGGCGATTGTGATTGTGCATGGTTGCTGGTGCGGTTGCTGGATGCAGAAGAAATAACTGGGTTGATAATCCACGAGTATGTTCCAATTGGATGGACTGTGACGGGTGCCGCTCCAACACATAGTTCATACAATTCAGAGACGGGAAAGGTAACTTGGGTTCTCTATGGTTCGTCACTCGAAACACAGACGATAATCTATTACTTCTGCATCCCAGAGAACGCGACAGGGAACGAGACGTTTTATGGAGAATTCGTGTATAGAGACGAGGCCGAGAACGAGATTACTGAGCAGATTACTGGAGACGTGCAAGTTGAGTTTGTAACGATTAAAGGCGATTTGAACGGCGATGGAACGGTAAGTGATTTTGAGCTCCTGAGCTATATTGATATGTGGGTCGATGAAGAGGTTACGAACTTCGACTTGCTGGAAGTGATATTTAATTGGGTTAGTTCGCTTTAGCAAATCCTTCACTGCGCCCCTGGAGATTGAGGGGTTTATCCTCTGGCCCTACTGACCAATCCGTGATATTTGCTACAGTCAGCTGGAATTCTTGTGCTGCCACCCGAATTCACATACCCTTGCGGGGAATTCTATAAATAATTATTTAATAAAGATAGCTGTAAGCATCCACTACATAGGCATAACATAATTCTGGTCGAATTCTATCAAAAAACTGAGCGCAGGGGCCGGCGAAGCGAGCGAAAGAATCCAACCTGCTGACATGCTCCGAGGATTCTGCAGCGAGCGGAGCATTAGGCTCCCGGAGCGAGGCACGCATAGGATTCCGTCATGTGAAATTCTGGCGAAGCAACGACTTGATAAAAACCCGAAGGGCAGAAGTCCTGCGAAGCAGGATTTTTATTATGTCGTTGCGGAGCTTTGGGATGGCGAGCGAAGGCTGAGAAATCAACCCGAAGGGCTTGGTCTTGCGGAAGCAAGACTTGATTTTTGAGCCGTAGCGAGCTTGCTGCTGTAGAGTGGAATTCGCTGTGCTGCTAACTAAATCGTTCTGCTGCTGTCGTTGTTGTAAATGAAGACGCGATGGTGGCTGCTGCACGGGAGGTTGCGTGCTGCTGAGAGGAGGAAGTCATTGTGCTGCTGCACCAGGAGGCATTATGCTGCTGCAGAATAAGAGATATTCGTCCCCTCAATCCAGCGGGCTGTTATATCCCAATCTAATATAGCACCTAACCCACAAATCATCTATCCGTATTTCATCACATAAGTAACGACTTCCCTCTCTTATTGCTGCTGCATAATAACACTCATCTCTCTCCTTTGTATTCTCTATAATACTGCACTTTTGGGATTCAGTTAATTCTGGGAGGGTGGTGGTGGTTTCTTCTGGAGGGACATATATACACTCCCCACCAACACAGGTTGTATTCTCTTCACAACGCTTCTTAAACTCAGCGGTATAGGTAATATGACTTGTTGTTGTTCCGATACAGATTGCGTTTAATGTCCCCGGATGACGACATATTCTTTCCATACGCTGAGAATATACATCGTCATTGATACATACATTCTTCACAAGGTCACAGTCTTTATTCATGTAACATTCTGGCTCGAATGTTGTTGAGGTAGTGGAAGTTGTAGTAGTCGTTGATGAAGTTGTGATTATAACTGTAGTAATGGTTGTGCTAGTAATTGTGCTTAGTATTCTAGGTTTATCACTATCACATACTCCATCATCATTTTCATCCAGGCAACAATAGTCTTCGAAACGTATGTAGGGACTATTGCAGACTATGGAATCGCTAAGGCATCCGCTAAGAATGGCGATTCCAATAAGCAAGATTAAGTAGTACCTTTTCATTCCAACCGATTGATTATGGGATTATAGGGAATTAAGAGGGATGCTGAGGCGGGGGTGTGCTGCTGGAATTCTTAATGTCCTAAAATGACATGGACTGTACTGCTGCACGAGAGGCTGCGTGCTGCTGCTGAGGCCGGGGGGGGGGTAGTGCGTGGGCGGGCGTGTTGGATGTATATTTGATGCCCTTCCAATGAACGGGGGAAATTTAAAATTCAGTTTAGGCATTACGGAAAATTCTTGAGATATCATCATAACTTCCCAACTTGGAACTACTTGGAAATTTTAATGGCCGATAAGCGAGTAAAATTGAGAATTCAAGATGGGCCTACAGGTAGAAACCGTCGCAAGGCGAGGCACTAATCGAGGCGCCATCGGGAGACAGAAGAATGAATTCCATTCGTGCCAAAAATCTTCCCTTTCCAACATTTACGGGAAAAATAAGTGACTTGTTGGGTTAGGGGCACATATGGTGAATTCCTCTTGAGCATAGCTGTTATGGGGTTTTGGCGGTTTCCCTATTTCGCTACTTAACGGTCAATAGCTCCCAATGATTAGAATTATGAATCCTAGTAGGGCTTAAAACCGAGGTCTGCTAGTTTTAATGTTCTCTCTAATTCAGTTGCAGTTACCTGGGATCCCTCATATTCCGCCAACATATTCTTCTCAAACTGTTTCTCCCAATTATTACCATAGGTGGCTTTGATTGCGTGCTCATTGCATGATTTTACGTAAGCTATAATCCCGTCCAAGGCCACCTTTATATCAGGACCAAAATGATTGAAATACTCATGGACTATGGTCTCTTTTAGTACTCTTTTAATTGAGTTTGTATCACTAGCTTCGAGAAAGAGACCTAGAATACGATCACAAAAAAGGCCGGGGCCTTCATATTTAGGATCGATTCCTTTCAATCGAAAGAGCCCCACATCTTGGGAGAAAATAAAGTTATCTAGTAGGTCATAAACATTCAACTTACGAAGTCCACTATCATATTGCTCTACTAGCTGATACCATTCTTCATATTTGATAATCTCATCGAATCTTTGTTTTGCCCACCTACATTCCTTCTCAGTGAGCGCACTGTACTCGATAAGAGTGTAAATAAAATCAGGAGTTGCTTTGTAGTACCTGGGCTCGAGTGGCCCCTCCGGTTCAAGAAAGCCATTAGCTGCCATTTCCTTTAGTATCTCCCCTACTCTCCCTCTGCTGTTATATTCTACAGAAAGGGCACCTTTTATCTTCTCGTCAGTTATTTTATTCTTCTTGGTTACTACATCAGTTGCTCTGAACCAATTCCCCTTAGAAAGGCCATAAGCATATATCTTTGCATATTTGTGATCTTTGCCGGGTGTCAATCCATTCAGGATTTTCAGATACTTCTTAAATGTTTTCGTAGCCATTTTAGTTGTGAACTATTACTGGTGGATACACGTAGTCCGTTTCTTTGATTGTGGAGCAGTGTTGCGTTATAGGCGCCAATTACCTAAGATAATATATGTGTACATGTGAATACGCGTATGCTTATGCATTTGATTTACTCTATAAAAATGAAAAAAATTGATTCGATGCTGCTGACCGGTGAGATTGAATATGATATGTCGGAAGATGATGCGCGGGTTGTGTTAATTCTTGCTAAATCAAAACCACACAACCGGAACGTGGAGAACATATCTGCTACATTAGACTGTTCACCATCGACGGCGAGGTCTATGGTGAAGTGTTGTAGGATCAAGGGTTATGTCAGGGAGGTAAAATCGGGGATGGAGAAATTCTATGAGTCATCTAATAACGCGGTGGAAGAGGCTAAGCGTTTACTTCAGGATGGACAGGAGGAGAATTCGGACGGTAATGACGGCATTCAGCCAGGCCAAGGATGCGGCAAGGAGAAGATTTAGAACCGGTGATGTGAAGGGACGCCTAAGTATCGGTAGCTATGATGGATTCCATCACTTCACCATAACGTGCAGGAGTAACAAGATAATTCCAAATTCAAAGATCAGCAAAGAGATGTGCAAGCAAGGGATGATAACCTTAGATGAGCTCAACAAATATCAGATTCATCGACCTGGGGAAGATGTAGGGTAAGGGACGTCTTAGTAAGCGGCTAGTCCCCCGCGACTCCTTACATTGAAGTGCATTGGTCTGGCACGTTACCTATTGGTAAGAAGACCTTCCAGGTTGAACTGGCCTTCGTACAGGACAGTGGTGTGTGATGATTGTGTTACGTGCGAGTTGTGCGTGAGATGGTTCACCCCAACTAACACATGATGAGGATAAGAAGGGGTAGTAAAGCTTAGGTTTCCCCCTAACACCCCCTTCCGACTCAGTCTAGGAAGGGTTAGGGAAGGGTATACAGACACTATCTTATCTCCTTCCGAGGACCGATAACACACACATAATAGAATGACTAAATCAATCAAGGAAATACAGGAGAACCTGCGGAAGAACCGCTGGATTTTAGACTCTCTGCCATCACTACACAAGAAAATAGCGGAGAGGATTTTAAAAGGGGAACTGAACTGAGTGGCCTAGTGGGGAGGGAGAACCCACTCTCCCTCCTTTTTGATTAATCTCTGATTCATGCAAGTGGTATTTTTGCACACAAAATGAATTAATATTATGCCGATTACAATTGGTATAGATTCAAGAGAATTTCGAAGGGATGTGATAAAAAAGGACAGTACTTCTGGTCATTTTAAATCAGCATTAGGAATTGCAGTTGAGGTTTGGAATTATGGATCATTTAGACTAAAATACATAGAGGTAATTAAGTCTATTTTTGAGGATATGAAATTAGATCAGAACTACACTTATTACTGCACTCATGATCTGATAAATTTTCCTGAAAAAGAGAAGTTTTTAGATCTATTTTTAGAAAAGATTTCACCACATATTCATAAACTTTGTATTTTTTATTCTTTATTCTCACAAAAGAGATTAGCAGAAATTAAAGTCTATGGTAGGCTATCCAGACGTAGGGGTATTAAATTGGCTAAGCCAACCAGAAATATCTCGCAGATTACAGATAATGTTAATTCTTGCTTTCCTTCAATATGCGCTTGGCGTCTTTCCAAATATTTTGATGAAGGAGCAGTTGATTTTCACCTTGACTCACATGGTGGACACGTCTTTGATGCATATGAAGAATTGGAACAAAAGAAATTTAGGCGACTAGTGTTCCCTAGCGGTGATTGTTGTAATCCGGTCATTTCGACAGCTGACTTAATAATCGACATATTGGACAGCCGATTAATGAAGAATGACTTGTTTTTAGTTGGTAAAAACATACGTCCAACCTTACCGGAGTTTGGAGATAACACTTTTGTGTACCCCCTAAAAAATATCAACTTAAGCTCGATTGTACCCGTAGATAATGTACCAATTAATACTAACTCTTGTCTCCCCCATCCAATCTATTGGGTTTTCAAAGGAGACTCTTTAGTTAATTCCCAAGATTTAAAACGCTCTGAAGGATTTAGGAATTTGGTCGATTATGTTGCAGGTCATCATGGCATTGTTAAATTATTTGAGACTCAGAAGGATATAGATTATTTTAAAGAAGGAGATTATGGAGTATACCTCAATTCTCGTGGAGAGGAAACTATAGAAACATTCAAAAAAATTAGGAAGAGATTTACTCCTATGAAATTCGACCTCATGCTACCAGAAACGGATAAAAAATAAGTATTTAAGGTTATCCATCCTATATAATACTACGATTTAGCCGCTAGGTTAAGTCTACTGTGTAATTGGAACCGATAACCCACAATCACCTTTTCTATTGTTTTTTTATTCTATACCTCAAAGACTGTATCAAGCATACTTTTTATAGAACTTCGACTTATTGTACAAAACCCAGTCAAAAGTATTCAATCCGTCTTTGGAAGGAGGGGCCGATGCCCCTCCTACTAGATAACCCCCTTCTCCGATAGCTTTATTTCTACCAGCTCTTCTATATCTGCCATCGCCTCGGCAATCTTCAGGGCTCTTTCGCCGTCAAGGTCAAGAGGTCTGCTACATCTCTTACATCTCGTCTCGCCCTCTGGGTTGGTCGTCTTGCAGGCACGACACCTTCTTTCGACCTTCTTTTTCTTGACTCCTCCATCTGTTATTTCAAGGCCAAAGTGCTCCATAACCTTCCGGTTTATTTCCTGCTCTGAGGGGAAGCAATAGACGTCCAGCATCTTGCTGCTCTGCTTCCAGCCATAGCGCTCCTTCATCTCCGCAGGACTCAGGAAGTGGCTGAAGTAGGAGGCGCTGCTCTTCCGGAAGTTGTGGGGATTTATCGGTTTGTCTATATTCGCTCTTTTCCCCAGGTTTATAAGAATTCTTCTTGCTGCTGCATAGTTCAATGACTCATCAGAGCCATTAAGCATAGCCCACAGCGGACTGTTCTTATCGTCTTTCCCTGGGTGGTTGTCCATCCAGGTCAGCATGCTTGGGACAGACCGTACAATGGTGGGCCTCCTTAACTTAGTCTTGCTTAATCGTAAGTGAAGACGCAGGGCAGAACCACAATTAACCTCCTCGACATCTTTAATCAGTAGGCTCAGCAGTTCCTCAATCCGGAATCCTGTGTCGTAGAGGACCTCGACCAGTGCCTTATCTCGCAGGTTCATAGCCACGTTGCTCATGGAATTGATGTCCTCCCACGTCAGAATCTCATCGGGCCTTAGAACCTTGGATTCAGGATTCTCTATCTCTATCCAGTCAGTTTCCTCGGGGTCAGTCCATCTGCTCTTAGGTTTGCCAGAATTCCGGTTATGCAGCCACCGATAGAAGCCCTTAAGGACCCGTAGATAGTCGCATTGACTCCATTCGCTTATTCTCCTTCGCTTACCGTTGCCCCAGGAGGATACCCTGCTTAATATCTTCTCTCTCAGGGCATCTATGTCGCTCTTATCTGCAGCGTCAAAGGGCTTGTCTAACTCCTCGCCGAGAATCCGCAGATAGCACATGCACTTACGCTGTCGCTCAACCTTGAACTTCTTTCCTTTCTTCCGGAAGCTTACATAGTCAATAATCAGCTTCCAATTCCTCTTCTCAGTCTCTCCCTTCTCTCCGTATTCGTCAAGAAGTCGCTTGGCAGAATCCAGTCTCTTCTGCCTGTTGTGTATATCCAAATTCCCTGGGTTTTCTTTCATTGTATTGCCTCCAGGGAACTGAACCTTTGTTTTGGCCTACTTTATAAACTAGGATTAAACCTAGATAAGAGGGCCGGGACCGAGATTTGAACTCGAGTCGCAAGATCCACAGTCTCGCAGGATAACCGCTACCCTATCCCGGCCATATCCGATGAATTCACCAACCAATCTTTAAGTTGGGTGAATATTAAATTCCGATTCTAAAGTAATAAACGATGGAATTCGCAACACGCCTTTCAAACGTCGAGGAGTCCGCCACCTTCAAGTATTCCTCTCTCGCGAAGAAGGAAGGGATAATAAACCTGACCATAGGGAGAACCAACTTCACGACTCCCCGTTTAATCACAAGAGCGGCAGTCAGCGCCCTCGAGAACGGCAGGGTTCACTACACCCCGACCCGGGGAATCCCGGAGCTCAGGGAGATGCTTGCAAAGAAGCTCAAGAGGGAAAACAACATCCCTGACATCGGCCCGGACAATATCCTCGTCTCTGCAGGGGCAAAGCAGATAATCTTCGAGGCTGTCATGGCCCTCATAGGCAAGGGCGATAAAGTAGCAATGCCGAACCCCTCATGGGTCAGCTACGAGCAGATAGTGAACCTCGCTGAGGGAGAAATTATATGGCTCCCGCTGAAGCACGAAAACGACTTCATACCCGACGAGGAGTTCCTCTCAGCACTGGAGAACTCCAGCCCGAAACTAATCATGCTTAACTCCCCCAACAATCCCACGGGAGCAGTATATCCCGAAAAGATCATAAGGGAGATAGTCGACATAGCCGAGCGAAAGGACTGCTGGCTTCTCTTCGACGAAATTTATGAAAAAATCATCTATGAAGGAAAGCACTTTTCCGCGGGAAGCATCTACCCCAAAACCATAACAGTGAACGGCTTCTCCAAGGAATTCTCCATGACCGGATGGCGCCTCGGCTACTGTGCCTGCCCCAATCCTGATCTCATAGAAAAAATGAACCTCATCCAGTCCCAGACAGTCTCCTGTGCCACATCATTCGTTCAGTACGGGGCCCTGGCGGCGTTCAAGGAAGAGGTCGCCGAGGAAAGGGACCGCATGATTACCGAACTAAAGGAAAGAAGAGACAGATTCGTTAAGGGCATGAACGGGCTCTTCGAAACCAAGGTAAACCCGGCAGGGGCATTCTATCTCTTCCCCCATCTTGGAGACATTGACGACCTCGCCATGGCGGACAAGCTCCTCAGCAACGGCGTCGGCCTGATTCCCGGAAGCCCATTCGGCTCCCAGGGCAAGGGCTGCCTGAGAATAAGCTACGGCGCCGTTTCTCTCGACGAAATCGACGTCGCACTGGAGAGGATAAAGGCAACCCTAGCATAAAATGGAATTCCTGAACCAGGAGATTCTCGCGGATATAGGTCTTTTTTCGCTTGCAGCAATCGTACTGCTCGTTCTGGCACTGTTCATGGGCCTCATCCTTGCATACATAATCTTCAAGAAGAAGGGCTTTTCTGAAACCCTGCACGGGATAAGCTCCATGTTCCTGAGAATCCTCCTTCTCATCCTCGACTCACTCTACATCCCTGCAAAGAGAATCGTCTCGTTCTTTGGAGGAGACGACCTCATGATAGACCACGCAGCCTCAGAGACAAGAAACATCCTCCTGAAAAAGGAATTCTCCAAAGTCCCATATTCAGGGAGGATAGTGATAGCGCCGCAGTGCCTCAGGGACATCGACTGCAAGACCTCATTCAGCTCCGAAGCGGGAGCGCAGTGCCTTGGCTGCAAGAAGTGCAAGATATTCGAGATTGCGAAGAAAGCCAACGAACTCGGCTACAAGGGGACATACATCGCCCCCGGAGGCGGCTTCGTAAAGCGAATCATAAAGAGGTTCAAGCCCTCCGGCGTCATCGGAATATCTTGCACTTCT
>JAHIKS010000083.1 GCA_018897475.1 Candidatus Altarchaeota archaeon | reverse complement strand
TGTTGAGGCAGGCAAGAACTACGGCTGCGAGATTATGGTCGACCTGATGAACGTGAAGGATATGAAGGCAAGGGCAATGCGGCTTGCGGATATTGGAGTCAATTATGTCTGCGTTCACGTCAGCATAGACCAGCAGATGTCCGGCATCGATCCGATAAAGGAGCTGAAGAAGGTCTCGAGGTCTGTGAAGGTTCCGGTCGCTATTGCAGGAGGAATAAATTCGGAGACCGCTGCCGATGCCGTAAGGGCGGGGGCTTCGATAATTGTCGTTGGCGGGGCCATAACAAAGGCGGAGAACGCAAAGAAAGCGACGCAGCAGATAAAGAAGGTCATGAGAACGAAAAAGAGGATAAAATCTGAGCTGTATAAGAAACATCTCGAGCCGGATAAGGTCTTCGTGAAGGTATCCACAACAAACATTTCCGATGCAATGCACCGCTGTGGTGACTTGGAGGGAATCCTGCCGATGGCGGGGATTCGGACAGGTAAGGGAATGGTCGGAAAGGCTGTTACAGTAAGAACGTACCCCGGGGACTGGGCGAAGCCCGTTGAAGCAATAGATATTGCAAAAAAGGGGGACGTCATTGTAATCGATTGTGTAGGGGTAGGAAAGGCCGTCTGGGGGGAGCTGGCATCAAACAGCTGCATGAGGAAAAAGATAGCGGGGGTCGTGATAAACGGCTTCGCAAGGGACACCGAGGACATAGAAGAGATTGAGTTCCCTGTCTTTGCAAGGGGTAAGAGGCCGGCAGCAGGCGAGCCAAAGGGTTTCGGTGAAATCAATGTCCCCATAAGAATCTCAGGGATTGGAATAAGACCCGGCGATTATATAGTGGGGGATTCCGACGGCGTTGTCGTAATCCCGAAGGAGAAGGCTATCGAGATAGCAAACAGGGCAATGGACGTGGCTGAAAAGGAGAACAGGATAAGGCGGGAAATAGAGAAGGGCGGTACCCTCTCGAGCGTTCTGGAACTAAGGAAATGGGAGAGAGCAAGATGACCGACGTGATTATTTTTCTGGCCGACATGATAAGCCAGTGGGGCATCTTCGGTCTGCTGCCAGTATCAATAATAGGCTCGACTATCTTTGTGCCCTTTGCGGTTGAATTCTTCTTTCCTGCCCTGCTTACTTCGGGCGTTGACCCCTACCTCATAGTGATTACAGCAGCAATCGGCTCAACCCTCGGAACCTTTGTCAATTACTGGCTGGGGCACGCGGGCTCCAAATACATAAAGAGAAAGGTCGATGGCGAGAGAGTGGAGAAGGCAACAAATCTGATGAACAGATACGGGTGGTTCGGTCTCCTGTTCATTATAACGATACCTCTCCCTATTCCAGTTGACGGAGTGACAATAATCCCGGGAATTGCAAGGATGAATTTCCTCTGGTTTTCAGTAGTCGTGTTCTTTGGAAAGCTTCTGAAGTATGCGTTCTTTGTGGGTCTGCTGAATGGGCTGCTTTTATTGATATAATCCAATTTTTGTTAGTATAAAATGTATCCCATTGGTCCAGCAGCCTACGACAGAGCAATCACCGTGTTTAGCCCTGACGGAAGGCTCTTTCAGGTTGAATACGCAAGAGAAGCTGTAAAGAGAGGAACCACTGCCTGTGGAATTACCTATGATAGCGGTGCCATTCTGGCGGTTGATAAGAACATCAGCTCTCCGCTTTTGGTTCCGGATTCGATAGAGAAGATATTCAAGATCGACGGGCATATCGGAATTGCAACCTCCGGCCTTGTAGCTGATGCGAGAAGGTTAGTGGAGGATGCTAGACTAAAGGCCCAGAGAAACAAACTGGCCTACAATGAGCCGGTATCCGTTCCAGCCCTGACAAGAGAAATCTGTGATATGAAGCAGCTGTATACGCAGTATGGGGGCGCGAGGCCCTTTGGCACGGCCCTGCTCATAGCAGGAGTCAACACCGAGGTATATCTCTTCGAGACGGATCCATCCGGGGCCTTTACGCAATCTACAGCAACAGCCATAGGAATGGGCAAGCCCGACGTCGAGAAGCTCTTTCAGGAGAAATGGAAGAAGGGTCTCTCCAGGAAAGAAGCGATAGATTTGGCTCTTAGAAGTCTGAACCTGGTTTCGGAGGGGAAACTAAAGGTTGAGAATATAGAGATAATAACGATTGATCTGGATGAGGGATACAAGTCCCTGGACGAGGAGGAGATATCAAGCTCACTAAGCAGGCTGGAGAAGGAATTCAACGCCGAGAGGAAGAAGAGGTCCAGCTAATTCATGTATCAGACTCAAAATTACTGAATCCACGACATTCTTGTGGGTGCAAGCAAACTGAGAATGGTCAGCATTGAGAAGGCCGTAGTTGCTAGATTGAAGACGCACGGGGAGAACTTCGAAATACTCGTCGACCCAAAGCTGGCGCTGGATTACAAGAATGGTAAGGAGGTAGACCTCATGGACATGCTGGCCATAGATCAGGTGTTCAAGGACTCCGGCTCTGCTGAGAAGGCATCCGAACATCTCATGACCGAGGTGTTCGGGACTACAAAGATAGAGGATATCGTTGATAAGATCATAAAGAAGGGGGAGATTTCCCTCACTACAGAGCAGCGTAAGGAGATGCTCGATGAGAAAAGGCGCAAGATCGTATCGATAATTACAAGAAACGCCATAGACCCAAAGACAGGGAACCCGCATCCTCCCGCAAGAATCGAAAAGGCAATGGAGGAGGCAAGGGTCAGCATAAACATATTCAAGAGCGCGAAGGAGCAGATTGAGCCCATAGTCAAGGAAATAAGGCCGCTCCTGCCAATAAAGTTCCAGGTCTTGGATATTGCCGTGAAAATCCCGGCACAGTATTCAGGCAATGCCCATAATGTCCTGAGGGAGTTTGGAACCATAAAGAAGGAGGAATGGGATAGGGAGGGTGAGCTCTTGGTGCTCATTGAGATTCCCGCAGGACTGAGGGATGAGTTTTACAGCCGGCTCAATAACATGACCCATGGAGAGGTCGAGATAAAATTAGTTAGGTGAGATGATGGATGTAACAGACAGAGAACTGGTATTCCCTGGGAGAATTCTCGGTGAGGGAATTGAAAGGAGTGGAAATTCCTTCAGAGAGGGGAGGAACGTATTCTCGTCCATTGATGGAATGGCGAGGGTGAAGGGTAATGCCGCAAGCGTAATACCATTCAGGGGCGGCTATACTCCGAAGGAGTCCGACGTTATAATCGGCATAGTTTCACAGGTCCTGAGGGGCAGCTGGCTCATCGACATAGGTTCGTTCTCCAAGGCCTATATGAGGGGCGAGGAGGTTACAAGAGACGCACTAAACTCTGACCTGAGCAAATACTTCAAGATAGGGGATTTGATAAGTGCAAAGATATCGGAGGTTAACGAATTAAAGTCCTCGCAGCTGATGAGGCCCTGGAAGCTTGAGGAGGGCCTTATTATAGATGTCAATCCAAAGAAGATTCCACGCGTTGTTGGAAAGAAGAGGTCCATGCTCAACATGATTAAGGATAAAACGGGCTGCAAAATAGTGGTCGGTCAGAATGGCAGGGTGTGGCTGAAAGGCAACAACATAGAGATTGCGATAAAGGCGATAAGGAAGATAGAAAGAGAGGCCCAGAGCAGGGGCCTTACGGACAGAATCGAGAAATTTCTGTCGAATGAATTACAATCAAGGTGATAAAAAATGAAAAACGGAGAAATGAAACTTTTAGAGAATGGAAAGAGACTGGACGGACGGGCTCTGGACGAGATAAGGGATGTGAAGATAGAGACCGGTGTCCTCAAGAGGGCTGCAGGTTCAGCCTACTTGGAATGGGGGAATAACAAGGTGCTGGCGGGAGTCTATTATCCCAGGGAGATGCACCCGAAATTCATGAGGGACCCAACGAAGGCAGTTCTGAGATGCACCTATAACATGGCCCCCTTCTCGGTCGATGACCGGAAGAGGCCCGGCCCGGACAGAAGGTCGCAGGAGATATCGAAGATTCTATCTGAAGCACTGAGCTCGGTCGTGCTTCTGGAGGACTACCCGGATGCGGGAATAGACGTTTCAGTGGAGATTCTGCAGGCAGATGCTGGAACAAGGTGTGCTGGACTTACTGCGGCTGCAGTCGCAATAGCCGATGCTGGGATTCCCATGAGGGACCTGGTCAGTTCATGCGCGGCAGGAAAAATCGACGGCGAGATTGCAGTCGATTTGATGAAGGATGAGGACAACTATGGGGATAGTGACGTTCCTCTCGCGATACTCCCGAGGAAAAAGGAGGTCGTCCTGCTGCAGATGGATGGTAAGATGACAAAGGAGGAATTCAAGAAGGCGTACAAGCTTGCATTCGACGGGGCAATGAAGGTCTATGAGGTTCAGAAGGCCGCCCTGCTCTCTTCAATGGATTCAGTGGAGGGGGGTGAGTAAAATGGAGCTTGAAGGATACCTTAGAGGCGATTATATCAGGAATATCATCAAAGAGGGTAAGAGACTGGACAATAGAAAATTCGACGAGTACAGGAATCTCGAAATAGAGAAGGGATATGTGGGAGAGAAGGCCTGCGGCTCGGCTTTTGTGAAGCTCGGCGATACAAAGGTTCTTGTGGGGATAAGCATGGATGCTGGCGAGCCCTACCCGGATTCTCCGGGTCAGGGCGTTATGACAACCAGCACGGAACTCAGGCCCATTGCTTCCCCTTACTTTGAGTCGGGGCCTCCCAGGCAGAATTCCATAGAGCTTGCAAGAGTCATTGACAGAGGTATAAGAGAGTCGGGAGCGATTCCCACGGACAAACTTGCCATTAACGACGAGAAGGTCTGGGTAGTCTACATAGACATCCACATTCTGGACAATGGAGGCAACCTGATTGATGCGGGTGGAATAGCAGCAATATCAGCCCTGCTCGATACAAGAATGCCTAAATTTGAGGATGACACGATTATCAGAGGCGAGTGGGATGGGAAGCTGCCGATTGAATGCACTCCGATTCCATGCACTGTTGCAAAGATTTCCGACCAGTTGCTATTAGATCCAACGCAGGACGAGGAGTATGCCATGGACACGAGGCTTACAATAGCAACAACTGACACGATAAACGCGATGCAGAAGGGCGGCGGATTCGGCACCCTGACGGACAAGGACGTCGACGATGCGGTCGAGCTTGCGTTCAGCAAGGGCAACGAGATAAGGAAGCTGGTCGAGGGATGAGCCCGGAGTTTTATCCCGCCCAGTTGTCTATCGCCTCCAGAAGGTCGAAGTCTGACACCGCTCCGGAGACCCACTGGTCGATGTAGTTGAGCAACTCGAAGTCTGATACTGTGCCATTGCAGTCTGTGTCTCCCTTGAGGCATTCTCCCGATATTGTTGTAGTTGTTGTTGTGGAAGAAGTAGTGGTGCTGCTTGTGCTAGATGTAGTAGTGCTTTCTGATATCGTGCTGGTTGTGCTTGTTGTCACGTAGATTGTTGTTGTGGTTGTAGTATTGCTAATCGTTGAAGTAGAGGTTGTGGAAGAAGTGGTGGTTGTTGTGGAGGAAGTAGTGCTGGTTGTTGTAGATGTCGAGCTGCTGCTGGTTGTCGTAGTGCTTGTATTTGCTTCGGATTCAGTAATCAAAAAGGTAAAATTCTTTGTAGAGGACCCTGCATTTGTTGAATTTACCTTAATAATAATTGAGCAGTTACCTATCCCAGTAGCGTTTAATGTCCATGTGGCACTCTTACCCAATAATCTCTCTATGGTTCCCAAGTGTATATCCTCGCTACTTAATAAACTAACTTTTCCATCATGGATAATACTAACGTTTACATCGGTGGCATTACTGTCCCCTGTATTTTCCACAATGCCTGTTAAATTGAATACTCTACCCTTAGTTACATTTGTGGTAATGGAATCGTTCACGGTCAAAAAGGATAAACCAATGGAGATTGCTGGTTGTATCTCTACCTTAAAGATTGTGGAGGCAGTATCAATCAAACCTTCGTTATCTCTGAGGTTAAGTGTATATGTGTAATATCCAGACCTCATATCCCATGTATTCATCTGGGTGGAGATGCTTACATTTGAAATAGACCTTCTTGGAGATAAAGACATTGGAAGTATTTTACCGCTTATGTTTACTGTTATGTTGCTCGTTCCATTGACTGTTGTATCTGTAATGTTTATGGTTGCGTTTACTACATCCCCCACTGTATCCATGAGTTCTCCTTCAAAGTTTAGATTTTCGGATGTCAAGGATAGAGGAGTCTTATCAAGTATCTGAATCCGGCTAGTTTCGTATTTTATACGGATGTTCTTGCCAGAGAAGTGCAGCATCTTTGATTCATTTTCCCCTTGCATACTCAGGATTATTCCTGTTTGCCGATATCTCACTCTAAAGGTAAAATTGTTATAGAATGACATATCTCCATCGCTGGTTACTTGGAACGGATACACTCTAAGGGCTAAAGTTTTTGTTTCATCGGGGTTTTCTATCGCAGTGTATGAATACAATTGTCCGGGATATGAACCGTTGTAGTCTATATCTGACAGGGATAATGATACATTTGTTCCGTTATGAACTGTATTCACTAAGAGATCAACTGTATAGGGCAGAACAGTTTGAGTGTAATTAACAAGAGTGATATTCTTGATTTCTGAGGTTATAGGCAATATTCTGACAATGGTGACCTTAGGTACGATGGGTTTATACAACTCTAATGTCGATGATTCCCCAGGTATTGCAAACAGGTCATGTCCATCAAGCGTGTTCTTTGTGTAGTTCAGGATATTAACACTTATCTCCAATACATCTTCCAGTAATCCCGATGTGGAATTGGTTTTGATCTCAACCCCTTGCTCTGCCGATACATCTAAATGAGTTGGAAGCGAGGGTTTGTATCTTGGGTCTCCATATAACTCTGTTTCCCAGAGCGTCTTCTTCGAGAACGAATCCAGTTCCCAATTCTCAATGTATTTCTGCTTTGCTTTTAAAAGCGATTGGCCAACACTACTGCCATTGAATAGATAGCTATAGAAATAATTCGCCAATATATCGGCTCTACCAATCTCCTGATTTTGGCTCATGAAACTGACTCCAGTACTGCCGATATATCCGGCAGCTCCTTCTTCCAGGAAGGATAGTGGTACTGAAAGCCGATAGAATGGCCAGTTCTCCATCCAGCTTCTAATCAAGCCGCTATGAGAGCCAACAGAATACACCAAGGGATGAGTAGCTCCAACATCAAGCACTCTTATATGTGTTCCTGTTAGTGGGGGCAGGTCAGTCATTAGATTAATTAGTTCTGCAGGGTCAGTTATCCACAAAATAATATCTTTTATTACGGCAAACCAGCTCCACCAGTACCATTCCTCGGCACCCCAGTACCACCAGTCGGAATGTGTCGCAGAGTGTATTATCGCCCTGTTTTGAATCTGAAGGGAAATCCATAGCAGATCAATTGTACCGCCTATCTGTGACGTAGTGGAATAGCCCCTATCTTCAAATTTCTCTCTTAGCTGTGCCAGATTATACTCCTCAGAAGATATACCAACTATCAATGTATTGATCCCATTGTCGGTATGGTTTGCATTATCCAGAATGGTTATCATATCATCTGTTGAATGCCCTACGATCCTACCTATTGGGAGATCGACTACCCAGTCATCATTAATGTCTGCATAAGGATAATCAGAGAGAATATCAGTACAATTGGAGGAGGTGGCCCATCCTCCCTCGCAGCAGGGATCTTTACCCACAATTAATCGTATTGGCCAAATGGTGCAGCAGGAAACAGGGTCCGTGAGATGGAAGAATGGTATTATCTCCTCCCCGCCAACAATCATCAGATATTTGACATCATATCTGTTTGCATATTCGGTTATCAGTCGATCAACTTTTATCTCATCATTCCTCCCGGAAACATCCAGCAAGGTTGCATTCTCATTTGAGCATATCTCATTGATCCTATCTATTAACCTTTGACTGCCGTTACCATACTTCCTGAAAAGCCTTGACGTGTCCGTGACTATCAGCATTTCATAAGACCTTGCGGTTATTACGTTGATGGTTATTCTATCAACGCTTTCTACGTTATTATCATCAGTGACAATGACCGAGATATTATGTAATCCAAGGGATAGATTAGAGATATTGAAGGAGTCATTGAATGAGAATGGAGATGTGAGATTGGAGAGGGTAAGTGTTCTTATGACGCCGTCAATGCTGGAATTCCAGATGACCTGCATCGAGGTGCCATTATCAATGCTTGCTGAAGCGTTAAATGTAATCGATTCTCCCTGCACAAAGGTTGTTCCATTCCACGGTGAAGTAATCGATGCCTCCGATCCGATGGCATTGATCCAGATAGGGTTGGTATAAACTCTCCTGCCAGTATTTGTTACCCCTTCCAGTCGTATGTACATCTCCTGGTCAGGAATTAAAGAGTAGTTATAGCTGTCAGAATAACTGGATACGTTCAACACGGTTCTACTTGTATTTACACCTATAGTTCCCTCTATTATGCTGATATTCTTCAGATAACCGAATTCTTCCGTACTGTTCCATTCTATCTCCAATTTTGTGGGCGTGCCTTTTGTGATATTTACTGTTTCACCCAGCTTTTTGCCATTGATTTCAAATTTAAGAGCAGGGCCATCAGTCATAAAGCAGTGGCCATTTCTCAGAGAATTGAGAATTCCTGAATTTGTTAATGAGGACATATAACAGGATGTTCGAACCTTGCCGAAGGCATTATTGTTTTTGTCAACACCAGGTAGAGGTGGAAATGATGCCCAACTTGCCGTAGTGCCGTAGTTAAGATCACCATGTGCGTCTGTGCCACCCTCAATGAATACCTTCCGCCCTTCTAGAAGGAGTTCCTCCCATTTAGCAAGTCCATCCTGTAACTGCTGTTCAGCCTCCTCATTCTCTATTACCCCATTCCATATCTCCAGACCAGTGAAATTTAGAGAATAATTCTGCCAAGGATCACGAAAGTGATCATCATTCATTGGATGAGCAACATACCCAAACCCTCCCTGATTATTTACCATAGAAACAACTTCTTCACACATATAATCTGTTCCTGTTCCATCCTCCCATTCCCCACCCTTAATATATTCGCTTATGTTATACGCCAAATAATGACAATATTGTGTAATTAGGGATGTTCTCAAATAACAGGATACCTCCTCACCAGCCAAGCATTTAAATTCAGAACCCGAGAATGAATCACATTCATAGGTAAGATTATCCCATTTACTGGAATCCAGATCAAATGAGTGATCAGTAACAGTTACCCAATTCAACCCAATTGCTTTTCCAACCTCTATTGTTGCTTCTATAGGTGCACCAAACTCAACCTCATTATCTGTATAACTGCTGTGATAATGAGTATCCCCATAATACCAGTTTTCAAAAGCAGGCAGACTTTTATTTGTTATATTAACTACAAGGTGACTATGCGTATCGCCATCAAAATCCCAAAAGCCGCCGATATCCCTGATGACCACATGCAAACAGATTTTTCCACTTAGATTATGCTGAGATATATTCAGATACGTTATGTTATACCAGTCGCCCGGATAGTAGAGATTATTATTCTGAGTGCCATATACTCTCACGCCATACCATGCTGTTTCAGTCTTTAGGAGTGTATCACCTTGTTCATTATTACTTTCGTCACAATTAGAGTCTTTATATATCTCAATATTTCCTAGGTCGTAATCTCCACATAATAGCCCATCAGCATCCTTCACCATGATTAGGATAGGTATCTCATTGGATTGAGTACGCCAAGGGGCATCAGCAAAAACATCTTTACAGAGTGTGTTACCGTATAGAGGGAGGATAATCTTACTACCGGGATTGATTTCATATCCATCACTTCCATTATTGTACTCTACGATGCTTTTGTGTCCTGCAATCTGTGCATAAATCTTATATTTACCAGGTTTCAGAGAGAAAGATAACTCATTTGGTTTAGTAACATTGAGTTCTTTAGAATAGGTTTCTAAATTGCCATCTATGCGGACTATTTTTATGCGTATTGGTTTAAACTCTGTTTTATTCGGTGCTAACGAAGGTCTAATCCCTGATGTTGAAAGATTATCCCATGTCTGGAGCGTGGTAAAGTTTAATACAAGGGTCCCATTCGTTTCCTGAGCATATACCCAACCATTACCCAACAACGATATGACAAACAGACTGATCATCAGTGTTTTAAAATAACTGGCTTTATTCATTGTGTTCAACCACCTTTATTTTGTTCTTATCTTAGTTTTTCAATCAAGTAGCCGATTAATATCCCCGTAATCAGACCCACTAAGGGGCTACCGATAAATATAAGGACAAAATGAAACCCCAAGGTAAGTGCAAGATATGTGGGGAAAGCAACAATGTAGTGTACAATTTGCACATGTAAAGGGCTTGAATTTGTAAGTACACCTGCGAGGAGCGTGGCTATCGGTAATCCAACTATCCCCCAGATAATGCCAAGTATTCCAGTTACCATCCACAGTTTTAGTTTAGCCATTTTGCACGAAACGATATTCTATAGTTAATCTATGCAAACACTAACTGATAAAACAGATAGATAATATGACTAATATTAAGATATATCATATAATACGATTTAAGATATAAAAAATCAAGTTTAAGTAATAACATGCCCAATAAAAAGCCTTCAAAACGAAAAAAACGAAATCCTGAGGAGATAAAGAAGGAGATAATCAATTTCATAGAAAAATTAGACTTTCCTACAACGACTGAAGGAATCGCCAAAGGCGTCGGATTAAACTGGTTTACTGCTTCGTTTTATCTATCTGAACTAAGATCCGATGGAAAGGTATTTCATAAAAGAGTTGGCAGACAGAACCAATGGTGGACGGAAAAGGTTGATGAGCAGAGAGGAAAAATTAGAGAGCAGGAGAAAATAATCCAAGAGAAGGATATTAAACTCATGAAGAAGGATGAAAAGATTGAGGAGCAGGCAAAGGAGATAGAGAAGTTGAAGGGGCAGATTAGAGAGATGAAAGGAAGAGTCCAGAATACAGAGATTTAGTATTTAAGCCAAGAATAATTCAAAAACAAACCCGATTAGACATCTACTTCTAATGTACCGCTCCCAATCTCTTCCACTAATTTAGATAAAGTTTTTGTAGGTACTTCGCCATTTAGGCACGACATTGCAACAAATACACATATTGTAAGTATATCTCTTCGTAGACGCATGCATCCATCGAATAATTCTTCATCAAATGTAAAACTTGCTCGACTACACCATTTATCTACTATAAGAGAGGATTTATTTTTATCTTTTCTAAAATCTGCTTCAAATTCCGTAGAGCTTGGATGTACGTATTGGCAAAGTTCCTTATATACTTCCTTCATTTCATCTTTGAATTCTATTTCGATATTTTTGATTAGTTTATTACCATGCAAGTAATCTATCTCTTTTAGAATCTCTAATTTACATTCCAAATTAGAATCGGGATGTCGGGTATCTATATAATACGCCTTTAATATAGCCTCGATACTATAACGCATATCTCGAATTGCATTATGATATGCACCACAACAGATATGCAAATCCCAAATCGTGAGTTGCTTAATTAATTCGAATAATCTCATATAGATAAAACTATTTGATAATTTCCCCATAGGCATTTCCTTACTCATCTTACTTAATATATCCAACAAACTGTTTGAATATCTACAATGCCCTACGAGTTCATCTAAATTTCTTTGCCTTTTTGTTTCTTCAAAACATGGACTTAGTTGTTTTTTAAAGAACTCTTCGAGAGATATGTCCCCTTCTGATTCTTCTTTTTTGGAATTCATTCTATTAAATATTTTGTGTAATTGAACAAAAATATTGTACTACAGTTGAAGGTATACAAAACCTGAAAATCACCATCATGTGTTTGATTTTTAATTAATCACGCAAGAGGCCCATAAATAATAAAACTTGAAGAAAAAATAGAGGGATACCTATTCAAAATGGATTTGAAACTAATAAAGTCACATCTGCAACGTGCTCAAATCGAATCACGTAACTCTTTTGAAGAGTATGACGCTCTATGGTTAGCATTTAATGTCATGTATGAAGGAACTAGACCAGAGCTTATTACCCGAAATCAGAGGCCATCTGAACGTCATATGATTAGACACTGTGCAAAAAAACTTGATTACAAAGAGTGGAGTCGATTACTCGAACCAGGGAAACTTGAGGACTTACTCTCAATTAAGCCTATATTTAGCGAACGTGATTGGCTGCGTGAGGCTAGGATGAATACTAGAGAATTTGACCGTTTAGTGGAGACTACTAAAAGGGCATTAACCGGTAGGGTTGATGAAGATGAACCCTCACTTGAAGCACTTGTAGATTTGCTTTATGTAGTCAGATGTAATCGTCATCATGGATTCAAAACTTCTGGCCGTCCACGCGATCGTGAGGTATTAGACGCAACAGTACCTGTATTACGAGAGTTAGTAATCAAACTTACCACTTACTTTGGGGTTACATGAAATGGGAAACGGTTAGAGTATGGAGGGTTGACTGATGAAAGTAAATAGGATATGTAGGTATTTGATCTACATATGGACGGACTTGCTATTTGTTTTATTATTTGTAAGTACCTTGATTTTCATTGTTGGTAGAACGGATGCTACATTCTCCATAAATGATAATACTGCATTATTTTTACTTGCTCGCTTGATTCTTAATGTTATTAAAGATGTTTTTATTTTATGGCTTATGCCAGTTACAGTTTTATTAGTTATTGGGATATTGTTGGAGTCTGAAGATAAGTGAGGTGAAAAAATAGAGTTCCATTTAAGAAGCTGGAAGGGGTAAGGATAAACTTTTGGCAGCATTAAAGAAGAAAAGATTGTTGTTAAAAAGGATGGAAAATTTGAGATAAAAGTAGATTACATTAAAAGAATCATAGATCATATGGGAGTATAATTTAAACAAGAGAGGGGTGAACACAATGACAGGAATAAAGGTGAGGTGCCCTGAGGGGCACGAGTTTTATATGGAAGACTATGAAAGAAAGGCTTGCCCAAAATGTGGGAGAGTCGTAGTGGGGCCTAGAGTCGATTAATATTAGAGGTGCTTCATAAATCACTTGAGATGAGTAGCACTTCGCCTAACACGGTGTTTGTGGCAAACTTATGCTTGCCCAACGAACTTCGGTGCCTGGAAATAATTTAAGCATTAAACTCATTTTAGAAAAAAAGAAGCGAAAGCTACGAACAAAAGCATAAATATCTAACTTTCACTAATTTATATACTTTCACCGCATAGTAAATATACAACAAACAGTGAAAATGAGGAAGATAGCTAATTTTCATGAGGAAGCTAAGAGGTATATTCTGGATAACATAGAAAGAATAATCCCTGATTCCAGGATAGTTAGTTATAAATCTGATGCAAAGATTAACGGCCATGTAGCTGATCTGTTTGTGATTTTGGCAATTCCCAATGAAATAGAATGTTACCTCATCTTTGAGATTAAATCAAGGGGTGAGCCAGTGTTCCTATCTCATGCGATAACTCAACTGAGATCAATTCCTCTCTCAATTTTCAAAAGAAGATACAGGAATATCAACGAGGAACTACTTGCCAGAATTGTTGTTGCGCCTTATATCAGTGAGCGAGGGAAACAACTCTGCAAATCAAATGGGATAAACTTTCTGGATTTATCGGGTAATTGTTATCTGCATGTCGGTGCATACTATATCGAAAAGGAAGGAAGGGAGAATATTGCAAAGGAGAGAAAAATCTTAAAAGAGTTGTTTTCTCCGAAGGCTTCGAGGGTTGCCAGGGTTATGTTAGAAGAACCTAAGAGAAAGTGGACTCTGAGTGAACTAGCAAAAACTGCGGAGATAAGCTTAGGCTATGTACACAGAGTGGTAAAGAAGCTTCAGGATCATGAATTCGTCTCACGAGATATGGAATCTAAATTAGTGTTGGATAAACCCGGTGAGTTGCTTGAGCAGTGGACTAAAAAATATAATTTTTCCGATAATACAATTCATACGTACTACTCCTTCCAGAAGAATATAACGGAATTCATGAAAAAGGTTAGCAAGGCCTCTAAGAATAAGTTGGAATATGCAATGACGCTACATTCCGGGGCCTATTTGATAGCACCATACGTTAGATTCACGGATGTGCATTTCTATGTTAAACCCATGGATGTAGAGAAGTGGGTCAAAAAATTAGATTTAAGACCGGTGGAATCGGGTGGGACTATTCATCTGGTTGAACCCTTTGATGAAGGCGTATTCTATGGAAGGCAAACAGTAAAGGGCATTAAGGTAGTTTGCAATACCCAACTGTATCTGGATCTATACAATTATCCGGCAAGAGGAAAAGAACAAGCCAAATTTTTAAGAAAGAAGAAGATGAGATATTAGGTGATTTTATGGTAACGATTACTGATTACACACCTGAGTTAACAAATATTTCAAAGTCTGTTTTGTTGGAGTTAATGACGACACTAAAGAGTTATTCCAATGCCTTTGTTCTAATTGGTGGTTGGGCACCTTATTTTATTTTAGAGAGATTTAAGGAGCCAGAGAATAAATTTGAACACATCGGCTCAATAGACATAGACCTTGCAATCAATCCGGCGATGATAGATGCACGAAAATATGCCTCGATAGTAGAGCTAATTACAAAAAGGGGTTATACACCAAGATTGGATAGGGTTGGAAACATTATACCATTTAGTTTTGAAAGAACGATTACAGTTAATAAAGAAGAATACGCGATATCGGTTGATTTTCTTAGCACGGAATATAATATGCTTATAGAGAAGAAACATCGTCACAGAAGAATCCAGCCTGATTTATTGGCTAGGACTATGCATGGGTGTGAAATCGTTCTTGACCATTACTTTGAGCATGAGATCACCGGGATATTACCGGGGGATGGGGAGATAACAATTAGATTAAAGGTAGCAGATGTTGTTGGAGCTATTACAACAAAAGGGATTGTATTGGGAGAAAGATACAATGAGAAAGATGCATACGACATCTATGTCGTTATCGCAAATTATAAGAATGGTCCGAGGTCAGTAGCTGAAGAAGTCAGACCCTATTTGGATAATAAACTCATAAAAGAAGCGATAGAAAACATTGAAGAAAGATTCACAGACATTAAATCTCCTGGGCCCTCCTGGGTGGCTAATTTCTTTTCAGGTGATGAGGAAACCAGAAAGAGAAGAATTACGGATGCATTTATGAATGTAAGTGAATTTTTGAGGTTGATTCGATAAGAGTGATCTCCTAATAGGAGAATAAATAGGGGGATGGGAAGATCGATGACTATGTTATCAGGCAATACTTGACAACTCACTTAAATCCGATTCAGCCGAATTCTCAAATCCACGAATTCCCACACTATTCCCTGAAAAGTATCTGAGTATGTAAATATTTATTCTACTGAATTAATAGACTAATTATAATTAGTCTACTAAAATAGGTGAATAATATGACTGGTCAAAGATTGATGGGGAAAACGGAAACAGACTTGGTGAAACTGCTTAAAAAGCTAAGTGAAGGATTATCCTGATGAGCTTTTCCTCAGAGCAATAATCACATAGCCAAAGAACATTCTCATGGCGGGAATTCCCTCGCATAACAACCGGAATATAAACCCTCGTTTTTAATTCTAATAGACATGGAGCCTATTAGGGATATAGAGCTGAGTGGCAGCATTGACAAGCTTGCGAAGCAGCTCTACCAGAGCGGCGGCTTTACTGCAAAGAAATTCTCACAGGGCGTAAGAATCCTGGAGAAGCTTCTGCAGGATGACTGCACGAAGTTTCTTTCATTTCCTGCATGCATAATATCGACCGGAACCAGGGGGGTTATCAAGGAGATGGTGAAGCGAAAGATGACCGACTGCATCATTACGACGTGCGGGACCCTGGACCATGATTTAGCGAGGGTCTGGAAGGACTATTACCAAGGGAGTTTTATGCTCGATGACAGGGAGCTGCATAAGAAGGGTCTGAACAGGCTGGGCAACATCCTGATTCCGAACGAGTCCTACGGGATAATTCTTGAAGAGAAAATTCAGCCGATGATTGAGAATATTTATTCAGATGAAAAGGAAATTTCACCTTATGAATTAATCTGGAAGATTGGTGAGAATTTGAAAGGGGAGAAGAATAAGGAATCGTCAATAATCTACTGGGCGTGGAAGAACAAGATTCCCGTGTTCGTGCCTGGCATATTCGACGGCGCATTCGGGCATCAGCTCTGGATGTTCTGGCAAAACCACAAGGACTTCAGGCTGAATCTGTTCAAGGACGAACAGAGGCTTGCTGATATGGTATTTGAGTCTAAGAAGACAGGAGCATTGATAATTGGTGGGGGCATAGCAAAACATCACACAATATGGTGGAACCAGTTTCACGGCGGTTTAGAATATGCAGTCTATATAACTACTGCACAGGAATTCGACGGCAGTCTCTCCGGGGCAAGGCCTAGTGAGGCTATATCCTGGGGCAAGCTCAAGGAGGACGCGAAATTCGTAACAGTTGATGGAGATGCGACCCTGATACTGCCGTTGATGGTTTCCGCACTACTTGAGAGGTTGAAAAAATAAGTTAACTCAGGTCTAATGGTTATTATGCCTAGGGTGTTCGTGTCCCATCCTCTTTTTATTGCGCAAATATTTAATGTGACTAGCCCTCTCTTTTAAAAATTCATCAAGATTTAATTCATATTTTTCAATTAGCATAGAGGAGTGATGTCCTCCTAAAAAGTGAGGCATAATGACATAGGTTGCACCAGTATCATATAATTTTATCGCTTCATCTATCTGGTGGGAAACAACAAGTATAACCGCCTCTTTATTGGAGTCTCTGATTTTATTAATTAAGAGAAGATTTGTATCAAAGTCAGGTATCGTAGAGATCATCATCTTCACTTTTGCCAGATTTAATTCATTCAATAACTCAACATCGCTCGCGTCACCATATCTGCAATGCACTTCTTCTTTTGCCAAATCTATTACGGTTTCCGGATTATAATCTACGACCAGAACCCCTTTCCTGGTTTTTTTGGATGATTCCAGTAGGTCGTAACCGATGCGGTCACATCCAAAAAGGATAGTATCATAAATTCCGTCTTTATGATACTTATGTTCATCGACTTTTTTACCCTTTCTTTCGAACACCCCCAAGTACTTTGATATATAGAGGTATATCTTGTTTGCATGAAGGATCATATAGGTAGAGCCAGCAATAGTTATTAAGCCAACGGCAGTTACAAAAGACAAAATTTCATTGGTTAGATGTCCTACTTTAACTCCCAAAGCAATAAGAATCAACGAGAATTCGCTTATTTGGGCCACAGTCAATCCCGCTAAAAAACTATTTCTTTTGGTGTATCCCAGTAAACCCATCAAGGTCATTACTATCAACGGGTTTCCGATCAATATAAATGCTGAAAGTGTTATTATGGGGGTGATGTGCCGAGTTATATCTGTAAAAAGCATTTGAGAGCCCAGTAATATGAAAAACAGAACAATAAAAAAATCACGGAGTGGTCTCATTTTAGAACTAATTTCATAACGATACGGGGATAAAGACAGGGTAAAGCCTGCTAGTAGCGCTCCTATTTCCATCGAAAAGGTTAAATAATGAAAAAGAGAGGCTAATGCCAAACACCAGCCAATTGAAAACAATAATAAAAATTCCTGTGACTTTGCAATGGTTGTGGTTATACCGGGTAATATGTAAATCCCCACCAAGAAGAGTACCACCAACAAGCCAACTCCTTTTAGAATTGTTCCCAAGACTAAGTTGGTAAAATCGAATCCAGCTGGGATCGATGGAATAACCATCAAGATGAGTATTGCAATTAAATCCTGAACAATTAAAAATCCAATAGCTATTCTTCCATACAAGGTACCCATATCACCTTTATCTGATAGAAGTTTCATAATGATTATGGTACTGCTAAATGTCAAAGCAACAGCAACGTATATGGATACTATCGTAGAAAAACCTAACAGCCTGCATATGAAAAACCCAATCAGGGTGGTGAATATAACCTGGCCAACCCCTGTAACTGAAGAAACTTTACCTACTTCTTTTATAACTTTAGGGCTTAAACTTAAACCAACAATAAAAAGGAGCAGCGCTATACCCATGTGTGAGAGTATGGATAGGGTCTCTGTTGAACTAATAATATTAAGAAGGCGAGGTCCAGCTATTATGCCTGTAAGGATATAGCCGATTATTAGAGGCTGTTTCAATAGCCTCATAAGTCCTGTGATCAGGACAGTTATGCTGATGATTATACTTAGTTCTATAAATACTTCCATCCTATTTCATTTCCCTTTGATTTAAATCTTGGGATTTAAAGTGTTAAAATGCGAGAGATCATCATAGCAACACTCTTTATCGTAATGAGCGGTTTTATTGCCATAGAGCTGGGAATGAGTGCCGCAATAATTGAGGTAGTCGCGGGAATTCTCGCCAAAGAGGTAATCTCTTTCGAATCAACTGAAGTGATAGACCTCCTTGCCAATATTGGAATCATAACCCTGATGTATGTTGCTGGATTAGAGATTGACATCGACCTGCTTAAACAGAATATCAAGCCCGCTTTTACGATAGGCTCCGTCTCATTTGCGCTGCCCTTCATCTCTGTGTTCCTTGCATCCCTTTATCTCCTGGGTATGAATCAACAGCAGTCACTCATTACAGGCATAGCACTATCAGCAACATCGATACCGATGATATATTCCATCATGAAGACTGCTGGCTTCTCCATCGCCAGGAAGAGGCTGATACTCTCGGTTGCGATGATTAACGACATCCTGAGCATGGCCTTCCTCAGCATATTCTTTTCCGGCATATCTATACTATTAATCGGTCTCGTGCTGGGGCTGTTCATCTTCGCTTATACGTTCCCCATGTTCGGCAAGAGGGTGTTCAGGCGCTTCAAGGGCAATGTTGTAGAATTCGAGTTCAAGGCCATCCTTCTTCTGCTTCTTGGCGTCGCCGTCATCTCCGAGCACGTGGGTGTGGAAGCCGCATTGATTGCCTTCATCCTTGGAATGATAACATCAGAAGTCGTTGTTAAGCATGAGACCCTTGCAATGAAACTCAACGGCATTGTCTTTGGGTTCTTTGCCCCCATATTCTTCTTCAAGGTGGGTCTGGCCATAGGGTTATCCGACATCCTGGGGAATCTGGTTTCCTTAACGGTGTTACTCCTGGCAGCCTTCATATCCAGGTATCTTGGAATATATCTTGGAGGTAGGATGTATGCGAAAAAGAAGGCCAGCTTTGTTGCTGCGCTTCTGAATTCCCGCATTTCTTTGGGTATAATCGCAGCCCTTCTTGGATACGAAATGGGAATAATCTCGGATGGCATCTACTCGGCCATAATCGGTGCCATTATCGTCTCGTCCATCCTGTCGTCCGTCCTGTGCAAGAGGCATTGAAATGATTTACTTGAAAAAGTCTTTCGTGGATGCCTGTCCAGTAGAGGAAGCCGATGTCTGCCTGCTGGGAATTCCTTTCGACTCAACATCCATAAGCCATGGCAGCAGGTTCGGACCCGCTGCAATCAGGGAGGCCCTGAAGGACATGGAGGGCTATGATTCTGAAACGGGAGTGAATCCGTTCGAGAAGCTGAGGATTGCAGACCTTGGAGATATTGAGATTGTTCCCGGTTCCTATAAGCTGACGGCCGAGAGGATAGTGGATACTGTGGAGTGGATAAGGGAACAAAACCCTGAGGCGTTTGTCCTGTCCCTTGGCGGAGAGCACCTCGTTTCATTGCCCGTAATAGAAACCCTGAAGCCGAAAACCGTCGTCCAGTTCGATGCGCATGCAGACCTGAGGGAGGACTTCATCGGGAAGAAGTACTCGCACGCTGACTGGGCGCACTACGTAGCCAGGGACTTCAACCTGGTCCAGAGGGGTGTGAGAAGCTGGTCTGAGGAGGAGGGAAGGGCCATAGAGGAAGTGAAGGGTAACAAAATCTCCGGCCCCACCTACCTCACAGTCGATATGGACGTCTTCGACCCGGCTATCGCCCCGGAAACCGGGCTGCCCGAGCCGTCGGGATGGAGCTTCGATGAGTTCTGCAATAATCTGGATTCAATAAAGAATGAAAATCTAATCGGAGCCGATGTGGTGGAATTTTCTCCAAATGGATTCAATTCACCGACTGCTTTTCTTGCCGCCAATGTCATCAAGAAGATTCTCTCTATTCTTTCCTCTTGAAAAAGAGCCAGTTCTTGGGGTCGTTCTTCAGCTGAATGAGTGCGAAGTTGCCTTTCATCTTCTTTCCATGGAGATTGAAAAGGAGTTTGTCTTCTTTCTTTTCCTCGAGGTCGTAGGTTCCGCTGTCCCATATCTCCACTGTTCCGGCGCCGTACTCTCCCTTGACTATCTCCCCCTCGAAGCCTGCATAGTCCATGGGATGGTCCTCGGTCTGTACCGCTAGTCTTTTGATTCCCTCCTTCTGCGGCGGCTCCTTGGGAACGGCCCAGCTCTTCAGAACCCCGTCGAGCTCAATCCTCAAATCGTAGTGGAGATTTCTGGCCTGATGCTTCTGGATTACGAAGATGTTGCCATGCTGCGAGCTTTTCTCTTCACCTTTTGGCTCGGAGGTCTTCCCAAAGTTTCTCTTCTTGTTGTATTCGTCAAGGGGCATAGTAATATAACGAATCACCCAAATATATAATCAATGGTAATGATAAGAAAGGCCTCCGGAGACATGGAGGAGTTCAGCCTGAATAAGGTGGTGACCGCTATTGTGCGCTCTGGAGGAACCCCCGACGTTGCTGACAGAGTAATAAAGAAGCTGGAGAAGAAGCTATACGAGGGAATCTCGACGAGGGAAATCTACAAGATTACATTCGGGCTTCTGGACAAAGAGCAGCCCTCTTTGGCTTCCAGATATGATCTGAGGGGGGCGATAATGCGGCTGGGTCCTGCAGGATTCCCCTTCGAGACCTATCTGGGTGAGGTTCTTGCAGAGCACGGCTACAAGGTGCAGCTGAGGCAGAATATCAAGGGTAAATGTGTGGGACATGAGATAGACATCGTCCTCAGTGCAGGGGACGAGCACACCATGGTGGAATGCAAATATCATAATGAGTATGGAATCTATACGGGACTGAAGGCCGCACTTTATACCTATGCGAGGTTTCTCGACCTTGAGGAATGCGCTAAGGAAGGTAAATGTGAGAATTTCACAGGTGTGTGGCTGGCAACGAACACAAAATTCTCCTTTGATGCAAAACAGTATTCCAAGTGCAGGGGTGTAAGGCTTCTTGGATGGAGATATCCCAAGGGAGAGGGGATAGAGACCCTGATAGAGTCGAAGGGGCTCTATCCGATAACGATACTGCGCAAGGTTGATAGGAAATCTAAGGAGATGCTGGCCAAAGCCAATATGATGCTCCTGAAGGATTTGACTGAAAAGAGCCCGTCAGAGATTTCATCAAAGACCGGGATAAAGGAGAGAACGCTCAGGGACATCATCGAGGAGGCGAGAGGGATTGTGGTGAAGGATTAGAGCCGGGCAGAAGGACATAGGCCATTAAGCATGCATTCCCCACATCTGGGCCTTCTTGCTATGCACGTCTGCCTTCCGTGCATGATAAGGAGATGTGATAGATTCATCCAGTCCTTTTTCGGTGTGAGCTGCATAAGGTCCCGCTCTATCTTGACTGGGTCTTTGTTATTTGTTAGGCTGAGGAGCTGAGATATTCTCGTGACGTGTGTATCCACTGCAATTCCATCAACGATGCCATAGCCGGCCTGCAGGACGATGTTTGCTGTCTTTCTTGCCACCCCGGGGAGGGTGATTAATTCCTCCATTGTTTTAGGGACTTCGGAATCGAATCTTTCAACCAGAATTTTACAGCAGTTTATTATGTTCTTCGCCTTGTTCCGGTAAAAGCCGGTGCTCCTTATATCCTGCTGGAACTCCTCAGGGTCTGCATTGGCATAGTCCTCTGCAGTTTTGTATTTTTTGAAGATTTCCTTCGTCACAAGATTGACCCTCTTGTCCGTGCACTGGGCAGAGAGTATTGTCGCTATAAGAATATCGAGTGGGTTTTTGTAACGGAGGGCCGTCCTTGGCTTATATTTCCTCTTCAGGCGCTCTAGAATCTCCTCAACCGCCGGTTTCATTCTTTCTTAAGATAGACGGTCCGACAGGGGAACGGAATCTCGATTCCTGCCTTGTTCAGCTCGTCATAGAGCCTGGAATTTATCTCGTCGGTGACCTTCACCTTACCCTTAAAGTTGTCCACCCAGATAATGATGCGGAAATTTAACGATGAGTCTCCCATCTCAGTAAAGTATACATTCGACTCAGGGTCGTCGAGAACCAGCTCTGATTTCTTTGCTATTTTCAGTGCTATCTTCTTTACCTCATCTATGTCCGAGCCATATGCTACTCCAAAGGGAATTCTTACCTTTATCTGGAGATTCGGGAGGGCGTAATTCGTGACTTCATTGGAAATTAGCTTGGAATTCGGAATGATGATGAGAGTATGATCGAGGGTTTCTATCTTTGTGCTCCTGAGGCCGACGTCAACCACCTCGCCCAGAAAGCCCCCCATCTCAATCCGGTCGCCCTTCTTGAAGGGCCTGTCGGCAAGGATAAAGAAGCCGGCGATTATGTTGGATATGCTCTCTTGGGCGGCAAAGCCGATTGCGAATCCTGCTATCCCGCCCATTGCTACCAAGGGAGTTATGTCGATTCCAAGCTGCGATAGAATAATCATGAATGCTATGATATATACTGCAAAATAGGCAATCT
>JAHIKS010000082.1 GCA_018897475.1 Candidatus Altarchaeota archaeon | reverse complement strand
CCTTTCCCTCTTCGCCCTCAGTTTCTCCTCTATCTTCTCTCTCATCTCAGGAGTTATCTTGCCTCCGGACTTCTTTAGCTCTTCCTGAAGCTCCTTCAGCTCCTCCACCTCCTTGCGCATATTCTTCAGCTCCTCGTCCTCTCCGGCGGGCTTTTCCTCAGCTGGAGGAGCCGGTGGCTTTTCAGGGGGTTTCTCGGCCGGCTTGGTCGGTAGACTTTCAGGCGGTTTCTCTGGTGGCTTTTCCCCTACGGGAGGCCTGGGCGGCGGTCTTTCTGCCACGACTTCTCCCCTCCCGCGGCGTATTATCTCCCTTACCCTATCGCCTGCCTTTTTCTCCTCGAAGCCCATTTCCTTTTTCTCAGGAGATGGCTTTTCCTCGGGCTTTTCCGTCTTTAGACGCTGCCACTTCTCGTTTCTCTCTTCCCTTCTCTCCTTAAGACCCTCGAGCATCTCCCCGTGCTTTACGGATTTCTCGGCCTCGGTTCTTGCCCTGTCCTCATCCTCTTTTGCCTTGGCCTCGGCCTTCTCCCTCTCCCCGGTGCCCATCTTGGAGAATTCATCCTCTATCCTTGGGCCCAGGGATTCCAGATACATCTTGACCACGTCAAATGAGCCCTTCTTAACATTGTCCTGTGCCAGATTCAGCTCCAGATCCAGGTCGAATACGTCAATTCCGCCCGTCTTGAGAATGTCCAGTTTATCCCTGAGTTTGGTTATCTCCTTGTTGAACTTGTCATAGTTGTCAAGCTCTTCATCAGATAGCCTGTGAGGATTATGGAGCAGGGGTCTGAAGCTGACGAAGTATGGCCTTCCTTTGTTGTACTCTGCATTCTGCACCATGCCGGTCCCGACAGCTGACTTCACAACCGAGCGCAGGATGTCTTCACCGTACTTCATCTTAATCCTTTCCAGATCGCCCTCGTAGCGGGACCTCATCTGAATCTCTGTGCCTATGTTTGCCTTAATCTCTCCCACGAAGTCCGACAAAACCTGCGAAATCAGAACAAGCCCTATACCCCACTTCCTGAATTCCCTGACTGCCCTCTCTACCTGAGTGAAACCCTTTCCTGAGCCGCCGAATTTTGGCAGCAGACGGTGGACCTCGTCATACACGAAGAGGGCCCTGAGCTTCGGGGTCTCCTCAAGGTTCGCAAGGAAGACCTCCCTTACCGTATTCTCGACTATCGAATCAATTTGAGAGGGATCGAGTTTATGCAGGCAAAACACAGAAATCTCTCCAGGTTTGATGTGCTTTCCTATTTCTATCCTCTGCCCAGGTTCCGTTATCGTGTAGACGTTGCCGTTGAAGACCCTTGCGTCGCTCTCCTTCATCTTGAATGCGGGGTAGAGCCTGAACATCCCGGCATCCTTGTTCGCTCTCAGGAATCCGCTCCACTGGGCAGTTGGGTCGAAAATGAGGACCGCGGCTTCTTTCAGGAGTGCTTCCTCGACCAGAACCTGGGCAGCAACTGTCTTTCCACAGCCGGTTGCCCCTGCGATAAGAGTATGCATCTGCAGCCGGTCTACCGGCATAAATGCCCTTATTGCAGTCTCCGCCAGTTTGCCGATGACTCCCGACCTCGGTCCGGGCTGTGGCAGGCTCCCGAGTTCAACCAGCTCGAGATAACGTTTCTTTCTTGATTGCTCCCTCTTGTACAGGAGGAATGCTACATAGGCCAGGGTTATCAGGAAGAAAACAAGCAGGATTATCCAGATTGGTATGCCAAATAATTGCAGCTCAAAGAACGACTTATTAACGTCAACATAGGATATGGAAATAACCTCCCTCTCCCCCTCACCCTGGTAGCGGGCTATGCCTTTCACTATGTATTTTCCTTCCCTGACGCCCTCTGAAATATTAAGGTCATCTATCCGGGGGATGCTTGCTCCCGCAGCTATGGATATGTTCTCCGTTTTCTCAACAACTATGTCATTGGTTATGGAATCTACAAGCTGGAGCAGGAATTCGACATCGACATCCTTGGTTCCAAGATTGTAAAGGCTGACATCAACCCGAAGGGTTCTTCCGGGGGCAATAACGTCCATAAGGGGGTTGATCTTCAGGTCAAGGAGTCTCTCCCTCCTCTCGAGGACCCTTATATTCACAGGTATATTCGAGGTTATGTCTGCGATGGTTAAGGTCAGTTCTCCATAGTAGTTGCCGGCAGTCGTCCCCTCAGGAATGAAGGTGTTTATTATGAGGTCGGACTCCTCACCGGGCTTTAGTTCCACTGTCTGGTTTTCGAAGCTTACAAAGTCCATGACCTTTCCTGATATATTCGCTAACATTGTTGTGCTCTTGTTGGAGGGGTTTTTGATTCTTATGGACGTTTTTGTAAACTCGCCGGGATACAATTCAGCCGAAACGACCTGGTAACCGGAAACCAACTCAATCTTCTTCGCAAGAAGAAGGAGGGCCATGTCCTGGGTCTGATTGTATATCGCACCCCTCAGATATTCTGTCACTTCCCGACTTTGGAGGTTTATGTTTATCTGCTCCTGCGTAGAGTTCAGTCTCTCCTCCAGAAGGCCAATCCTCTCCAGGATGATGAGAAGAGTGGCTTCTATTCCGGAAACGTCTGTCGCTCCTCCGCCTCCCGTGGGGCAGGTGCCGCAGTCAATGGGGCAGTTACTGCAGAATTCTCCATACTCAATCTCACATTCCCCGTCGCCGCACTTTGAGGCCTCCACGGCCATGTATGCTGCCGGAGTAATCTGCTTGCTTATTGCCGCTGTTACGGTGTTTGCGAACTTGTCCACCTGGCTGTCAATGGCCATCCAGAGGACCTTGCAGGTCTTGTTCCCAAAGTCCCAGTCGCTGCACCCATGAATCTCAATCAGCTCCTCGTTGTTTATGTCCAGCTGCGAGTAGGTAATCACCACCATGCCGGTGGAGGTCATGTTTGTATCAACTCCAAAGCCCTTGAGCGGGTCGGCATTGGTGATGTATACTTCATTGCCTTCCAGGAGGTCTACATCTATGGGGTCATCATGGAGCGATGTGAAGTTTATGTTGTCCAGCTTGAATTTCATGTCCGAGAATTCGAGCAGCGGGTCGTAATTCCTGGTGTGAATCGTGACATCGTATTCGCCAAAGACATCAGTCATGAATTCGTGGATGAGGTATTCGGTTCCGGGGCGGTAGAGCTTGAACGTTACGGAGACGGGATTGCTCTCGGAATCAAGAATGTCACCTTGGAACCTCTTTGTCGTATACACCTCGAACCAACCGGTTCCGTTGCTTGTGTTTCCGTTGACGTCCGTTGCGGTTACGGTTATGTTGTAGTCGCCTATCTGGGCGATGTCATACTCAGGGATGTCGACATCATAGCCACCACCGGTCTCAACCATTGGATAATCCAGTGTCGTTAAATCGGGGGAGGTGACCTGCGCTATTACTCCTGCTATGTCGAATGTTGAGATAACCTCGGCGTAGATTGTGGTCCCTTCACCGAGCTGGACCGAGTCTGCCGAGATTTCCGAGATGTAGAGCGCATAGAGGAATATGGTAATCCTCGTCCGGTTTATGTTTGCTGCCCTGTCCTTTGCATCAACTACGATGATGTTGGTTCCGGCTTCCAGTGCCACAGTGTGGTTGAACCTGCCCAGTTCGGATACGTTCACGTCGACTCCGTTTACGGTTACGGTCGCATCCGGCTCGGTGATTCCCTCCACCAGTATTGTTAGATTGGTTGTGGCGGTGCCGTTGGTTGGATAGTATATTACGAGGGATGGCGGGAGGTTGTCGACTGTCAGGAGTTTCTGGTAATGGCCCCTTGTGCCTTCGGGACTTTCCAGCAGTATATCAACCACGTAGATGCCGTCCTCATTAGGGGCCGTAATATAGCCGGAATATGTGCCCGGGTCCCCCTGGGTAAGGAAGGTCGTTGCCCCCTCTATTGTTGCATTGACTACGGCGTTTATGACGAGGCTTGTTACAATGACCTCGGCCGTCTCGCCGCCCTGGAGATAGTTCGGAACGACAGAGACGTTATCTGCCAGCGGGCCCAGAACGAGGTTCTGGGCGAATATGGGACCGTCCTCGATTATCGTCTCTACGACGCTCGCCCCGGAGTTGTTATACTCGGCAATAATCTGTATCTGCTCCCCGACCTCGTAGCCGCCTGGTAAGTCCGAGATGTCGAATAGATAGTCGCCGCTTGCCGAAGAATACTGGGAAAGGCTTTCGCTGGTCGGTAGATAGATAAGGGTGATGGCAGCATCGGCCTGCAGCGTCTCCCCGTCCTGCTGATAGACGCGGCCGACAACGGCGTAGGGGGGTGTTTCCTGCCCATAGGCAGTGGAAACAAGGATTAAAACGGCAATAAGAGTTATGAATTTCGAATTCATCTTTAATCTATAAGTTTCTTTTGAAAAAAGTATAATTATAGATTAGATGAGACAGAATATAATAGGTCTTGGGGATTCGTGCTGCGGGGTGCGGGGGATTCTGGAGGTAGTGCAGGGGAATTCAGCTGTAGTGCCTAACTTTTGCTGAGATGTAGTGCCTAACTCTGGGGAATTCACGCCGTTTCCTCAGCACTGAGTTTTGCTGCCACTCTCTCTATGAAATCGTCCTGCATCCCTCCGCATGCTTCCTCCTCCTCCATAGAGTATTCAAAGCCTTCGCCATACTTCAGGGCACT
>JAHIKS010000081.1 GCA_018897475.1 Candidatus Altarchaeota archaeon | reverse complement strand
CCTCCTTTTCCTTGAGGCCGTCCCTCAGGACGGTGTATCTGTCCCTTATGGAAGCGGCCATCACCAGCGCCTTTACTATGTCATCACCGGCAATCCCCAGTCCATCGGCATCTGTGGGAGCCCCCGCCCTCTTCAGAGCGTCCTTCACTCCCTCCCAGTCCGCTTCATGGAGGTGGGCCATCATTATCGTTCCCACACCACATTGCTCTCCGTGCAACGCGGGCTCCTCACATATGGCATCCAGTGCATGGCTGAACTGATGCTCGGCCCCGGAACAGGGCCTTGACGAGCCGGCGATTCCGATGGCGACCCCGCTTGAGATAAGCGCCTCAACGAGGATGCTCACATCGTCCTTAATCTTATCTGCAGTCTTCATGACTATCTCAGCACTAAGCGTCGACAGGGAAGCCGCATAATGCCCATAGTACTCGTTCTTCTCGTCCCTGCCGAGCTTCCAGTCAAGAACCGCGGTATAATTCGAGATTGCATCCGCACAGCCTGAGGCAATCAGCCTCGGCGGGGAATTCCCTATTATCTTGGTGTCTGCTATAATGCAAACAGGGCTGTGAACGCCCACCGAGTAGGGTTTCTCTCCCTTCAGGGAAACCCTTGGAGAAGTAATGCCGTCATGAGATGCAGAGGTGGGTATCGACAGGAAGGGAATTCCCGCGCTGTAGGCGAGGAATTTCCCGGTATCTATGACATGGCCTCCCCCTACACCCGCTATGTAGGAAACATCCTTCTTTATCCTCTCAAGATTCTTCTCAACCTCCTGCTTTGCAGAACCCTCAATAATCAGAATTTCGGCATCAAGCTCCTTGGCAACGGCCTCGCCCCCGACCTTCAGTGTATTCTCATCGGCAACGACGAGCGCGCTGCCTTTGAGGCCAAGCTCTTTAACAACATCGCCAGTCTTCTCAATAGCCCCATCGCCTATAACGACTCTCCAGGGGAGCTCTATGTGCTTGACTGCCATATTACTTTAGAATATGGTTTTTCCTACGTTAAATAAACCCATTCAGATTATGTTGACAACCTGTGCGTGCTTTACGCCGGATATCTCCATTACGCAATCCTTGTCCACAAAACCAAGCTCAACGGCCTTCTCAACCACCTCGTTGCCGGTAAGGTTTGCTATGGTGGCTTCAGCCATAAGCTCGGCCAGCTCTTCAACATCCACAAGCATATCCTCATAGAACCCCTCATCAACATTCAGGCAGAATTCACCGTCCGTCAGAGTATTACCCAGAACCTCTTTGTCACAGGCCGCAAGAAGAATATCATTCCCACTTCTGTGAATCTTGACGTATATCATCTCTACTTGATTTTCCTAAGTGGCCACCAGCCGCCGCAGGCGCTGCACTTTATTATCCTCTGACCGCTGAGTTCCGTAATCTTCGTGTCGGGCCGGCCGCACTCGTGGCATAATACGAAAATTTTGGCGTAGTCCTCAACCTTCTTCGTTATCATGCTCTTCTTCAGGACCCTCTGCACTATGGCCCGCTTGTCGTCAAAGGTTGCTGGAGCAGCAAGCTCTTTCGAGAGAAACGTCAATAGATGCTGAGGCTTTCTTCTAAGAGCGTTAACAATCTCGTTAAAGTTTGTTATTATGGTCTGGTTGCCCTCAATCAGGGTGTCGACTTCGGGCATCTGGAACCTTGAGTGGTCCTGCAGCTCCTCCGGGAGGTTCGCCCATGCCCTGTCCAATAAGCTCGCGTAGTCGTAATTCATTCGCCTTCGGATTCCTCGTCCTCAAGAGTGACCTGTGTCGTTGGCGGGCCCGGATAGGTAATGAATTTCCTGTCGACGTCCCTTATCAGCGAGTCGCAGTCCTGCTTTATCTTCTCAAGGGTTGCCACTATTCTGTGCCTCTCCCCCTCCACGTCGTCTATCATCTCGAAGGGCTCGATGGCAGTCTTGAAATCGTCGGTTTCAACCATCGTATACTCGGAGCGGTTCATGATGTTAGATATCTTCCTGCAGACCTTCTCCAGCCACAGGTTCATCTCCACCTTCACCCTGCTGCGAATCATCTTGTCGTTGTCGAGCTCCTCCTTCATAATCCTCACAACCGGAGCCATCGCAAAGGCGAACTCTCTCCCCCCTGCCTCCTCCGTTCCTTCCATGGATTCGTCTTCCGCTCCCTCCACAGGTTCCTCTTGTGCTACTTCCACGGGTTCCTCTTTTGATGCTTCCACAGCATCTTCCTCTTCCTTCTCAGTAGGTTCTTTTTCTTCTGTCATTTTGATGTCATAACTTAAGATTCAGCGCTAAAAAGCCGGACTTTTAAGTTTTTAATAGAGTATATTACTACTCACATACGGCAGTTCTCGCGCCCGAATTCTCCCGCTTTCGCTGGGGAATGTGACGGAATTCCGGAGGAATTCCGACATATGTCCGAGAGGCTGCGCCTCTCGGCCACATTCACAGTGCGTTATGTGGGATTGAGCGGTAGCGAAATGTGGCCGAATCGAAGATTCGGACACGTGTCTGAATGCGAAGCATTCAGCCACATCCCACAAACCCGCTTCGGTGTGATCGGCAGCTCTGCTGCCGAGATCTGGGAAATCGAAGATTTCTCAGAAATTGCGAATCTTCGGATTCGCAATTACGAACAAAGTGAGTTGAACTGACGCCAGTTCTCGCAGGGGTGGTCTAGCCCGGTAAGGCAGTCGGCTGCAAACCGACGTATCGAGGGTTCAAATCCCTCCCCCTGCTTCCCTTAATTCCCTCAAAAACCCGGTTCCTGCAAATATTTATACTTCCGCGTGAAATTTCTTATTGTTACCAGGCAAGGAAATTGCCGCAACCCGAAAGATGCCTTCACTCTTCGAATCCAGCCAGCTCCTGAAATCTGCAGAGCCCCTCAAACCCGCCGCTGCCCAGCTCTCCATAATGTTCCCCCAGCTTGAATGGGACCTCAAGAAGGCCGGCTACACAATCGATGTCGGGCAGTTCCTTTCCATTGTGATATTCTCGACGCTCGCCATCTTCTTCATCTCCATGTTCTTCACAAGCACGTCACTCGTCATATCCCAGGGGATAGCTGGCTCATATGGCGCCCTCGGCATATCGCTCATTGCTGCCGGCCTTACATTCTCCTATCTTATGTTCGTTCCGAGATTCAAGATTCTAAGCAGGGGCAAACTGATTGATAAGAACCTGGAGTATATGCTGAAGGACATGCAGATTCAGCTAACGGCAGGGATTCCTATCTTCGATGCAATGGCGAACATATCCAAGGGCGGCTATGGCGAATGCTCTGTGATAATGAACGAGATAGTCCAGGAGGTCCAGTCTGGAGAATCGATGACGTCCGCGCTTGATAATTACGGTATGCTGTCTCCGTCGGAATACATGAGAAGGGTTTTCTGGCAGATAGTGAACGCCGTAAAGACAGGGTCCGATGTCACTATTGCATTGAGGGCGATATCCAGCGACCTTAGGCTGGAGAAGGAGAACAAGATAAAGATGTACGGTCAGGAGCTTAACCTGTGGGGGCTCATATACATGATGGCCGTCGTTGTTGCTCCATCGATGGGAGTAACCCTCTTGGTTATTCTGTCCAGCTTTGTTGGAGGCACCCAGATTAATGAGCGGCTGTTCTGGATAATCCTCTTTGGACTAATCCTCTTCCAGATAGTATTGATATCAATCATACGGAACAAGAGGCCAGACGTAGGCTAAAATGGCAGAACCACCCGAAGAAAAACCGAGGCCGAAGGGTCTCGGGGGAATAGTAGCGCATTTGATACTCGACATAATCATAGGCAATCTGATAAAGGTTATCTCCCACATATTCATAGCCATCGGGAATATTGCCATAAGGATTGTTACTCTCCTAGTCAGTATGCTAAGGCCGATTGCCAGATTCTTCACCAATTTTGTCACCTCCCTTCACGAAAGACTTGGCTCTTATTTCCCTACCGATGTCAGGGGGAAGCTGGAGCAGAACATAATATATGCGGGTGTCCCCAGGAATCCCGAGGAAACGCTGGGCACTACACTGATGTATTCTATGATTCTGCCAGTACTAACTGCAGCAGTAGCGATTACACTGGGCGCGTCACTGCTCATTATCATAGCCACAATTGTCGTCTCGTTCTTTGTAGTATGGACTACGATGTACGTCCTCCTAACGCTGCTGATAGAGAGGAGGACGGAGAGCATAGAGAACGTACTGCCGGACGTCTTGTCCATGATAAGCCAGAACATGATTGCCGGCATGACGCCATACAATGCCCTATGGACTGCTGCAAGGCCTGAGTTCGGACCCCTAGCTCTTGAGATTCAGAAGGTTGCAAGGGACACTCTAGCAGGGGTTTCGTTTGAGGAAGCGCTACTGGACATGATTTTCCGGGTAAAGTCCACGAAGCTGGACAGGGCCGTGAAGCTGATGATTCAGGGAATGAAGTCCGGAGGCGAGCTCCCGACGGTTCTGCAGGAGATTGCAATGGACATAAGGACGGAGCAAAACCTGATGAACAGAATGCGCGCTGAAACGGCGGCACAGGCAATGTTCATAATCTTTGCAATTCTGGTCGGCGCCCCCCTCTTGTTTGCCTCGTCGATACAGTTCATAACCATATTCTCAAAGATTTATGGCAGGATAGACACCAACGTCCTGTCGCAGCAGGCGCAGTCCGGCTTAATGTCAATGTCGGGACTTTCAATCACCCCCGAATTCTATTTCATGTACGCCGTACTAACTCTGACAATTTCTGCCTTCTTTGCATCGCTGCTTGTAGGTCTAATCAGGACAGGAAAGATAAGCGCTGGTTTATCATCCGTTCCCATCATAATAGCACTTGCGGTGGGAATCTTCGTGGGCCTGAACTACGGCCTTGGTTCGTTCTTCCAGGGAATGATAGCCATTTGATAAGATGAACTGCCTATTTTGCATGCCTAAGGATTACATCCCCCATCATCCTAATCTCCTCATCAGAAAAACGGATTTCTGACTCCACCTGGGATATGAAGTCGGAAAGCTCCTCGACCCTGAGCACGTTTACGGTGGGTTTCTTGACAATCAGGTCGGCATTCTCGTTCGTGAATACGACAATTACATTGACCCAGATGTGCGGGTCCCTTCCCTTGAAAATATCCTTCTTGCGCTCAAGGATGAAATCCTTCAGAACCTTTGCATTTCTCTTCACCTGGTTGCTGGGGCTTCCTATCCAGAGCTTATACGGCTTCCCACGTTTACTCACCTTCTGCCTGCTCCATGAGTCCCCCTCGCATTTTATCTCCCCGCCGTAGTTCTTGGATTCAATGACGAAGATGCCGTTGGGGCCAAGAACGATGTGGTCCGTATCGCCCCTGTTCGGCGGGATAACGACACCGTTTATGAGGCAATAATAATCGCTAAGCCTTTCCAGCTCCCTGCCTACTACATCCTCCCCCTTGGCGCCGCTGCCCCAGGTCATATACCTGCTGTAGGTATAAATGCCGAATATATAAGCGAGCGGAATCAGAATTATGCCGACCGATGAATAGGGGTACTGGTTCATGATAAAGAGCGCCGTGGCAAAAACAAACAGTGCTGAGAAAAGCAGAAGCCTACTCCTCGTTAGCTGGATGTTCCTCCACAGGTAGAGATCTATCCCTTTTTTAAGAATCTGCATAATTATATCTATTGGTTATATTATAGAAAACACAATGAAGGAGAATCCATGGAGCAACTGGAGGCACATAACGAAGCTGGATCCGGACAAACCACTGTCCGACGAGGATGTACGGGCAGTGGCAGACAGCGGGACCGATGCAATAATGATTTCCGGGACCCAGAACGTCACTCTCGAGAAGGTAAACCGCCTGGTTTCCGTACTGAAAGACTACGAAATCCCAAAGGTCCTCGAGCCCTCCGGATCGGAGCACGTAATCTATGAGGGAATTGACCACGTTTTCGTTCCCTCTGTCATAAACGCCCAGGACATAGCCTGGGTTACCGGCAAGCATATCCAGTGGATAAAGAATTCCGCCATCGAATGGGAAAAGGTCGTTCCCGAGGCCTATATAGTCCTGAACCCCGATTCCGCCGTTGGCATGGTAACAAAATCAAAGACCGACCTGACCATGGACGAAATCATAGCCTATGCAAAGCTGGCCGACAGATACTTCAATTTCCCTATCTTTTACATAGAATACAGCGGCACCTATGGAAATCCCGAAGTGGTGAAGGCAGTAAAGGAAAACCTGGAGAACTCAACACTCTTTTATGGTGGTGGAATAACCGACGGGGAAAAGGCCGGGGAGATGTCAGCCCATGCAGACACGATAATAGTCGGGAACGTCCTATACGAACAGGGCGTGGAAAAGCTAAAGGAAACAATAGATGCCGTCAGGCGCTAGAAAAGGAAAGGTATTTATTTAAACAAGGGAAAATTAGATATGATGCAAGATGAAATTGTTGAGCAAAAAAGGACAGGGCGCTCTTGAATACATGCAGACCTACGGCTGGGCAATTCTTGTTGTTCTTATCGTGGGCGTTGTCCTCTGGCAGTTCGGTATATTCGGTCAGCACAGCGGTGTGAACGTGGCAACGGGGTTTAGCAAGATTAAGGTTCTTGAGCCGAGCATAAAATACGATTCGACAGATCCGGACCAACTCACCTTTGACATAATAAACGGCGAGAGCATGCACATACGGATTCTGGGGAATACTTCTGGAGGGGACTGCGCTTCCACCATGACTATCTCAAATTTGGGGCTGGACGGTGGCCAGACCGCCACGGTGACATGCACGGGCTGCATGGATTTAGACGCCAGCGAGGCCTTTGATGTACCCATATCCATCTATTACCGGATAAAGATAGCTTCCGACATAATCTACCGCAACGACACGGGTCGTATCATAGGTGCTGTGGAATAGAGGAAATGAAATTCCCGTGTGGAAGAGGGCAGGGTGCTCTCGAATATATACAGACCTACGCTTGGGCAATTCTTGTTGTTCTTATCGTGGGCGTTGTCCTCTGGCAGCTTGGCGTTTTTGGTCCTCATTCGGGAGTGAATACTGCAACGGGATTCTCAAAGATAAAGGTCTTGGAACCGAGCATCATCTATAGGGCCGGAACGACTGATGCTCTCGACTTTACAGCGGTTAACGGTGCAGGTATAAGGATGAGGGAGGTGAGGAGCGCGGCAACATCTGGCGATTGTCAAAGAGTATGGATTGGTACCTCTTACACAAATACGGAACTAACGACAGAAGAAGACTGTAACGAAAAGATCTTCTGTTATTGGGATGCAGGAGGTAGTGACTGTTTCTGTGAGAGGTATACTTACCTGAATCCAGGAGACACAATCAATCCAGTTTCCATTTTTTGCAATTCTCTGGATAGCGGGGAACAATTTGTGGTCCATCTCCTTTTCGAATATCAGGAGCGGGTCGGTAAGGATTACGTTACTCACCAAGATGAAGGCACACTTAGGGGTACTGTAGAATGAGGGGGGGTCAAGCTGCACTGGAATACCTGAACACCTACGGATGGGCAATCCTCGTTGTTCTGGTTGTAGGGGTTGTCTTATGGCAGATGGGTATCTTTGGTTCCCATGCCGATGTTAACAGAGCGATCGGATTCAATAAGATACAGGTTTTAGAACTGACCATAAAGTATGCCACACCAGACCCTACTACATGCGCTCTCCTTGAAACTACAAATCCTATCGAGATGATAGAAAACCACCTAAACTTTACGATTATCAATACGGAAAGCAATTACATACATATAGAATCCATTACGCTGGGTGGCGATTGCAGAGAGAGTATGACCTCCCCAGCAACGTGTGAGGACACCAACCTGTCCAAATATATTCTTGCCCCCAGTGAAAAGTCTTCGATTTCTCATTCATGCTGCTCATCTTGCATGTCTCTTCTTTCGGATGATTTCTTCTGGGTCAATGTCAGCATAACATACTGGCAGAGGATTGGCGAGAGGAAGGTAACCCGTACCGAAACGGGCGTCATCCAGGGGTTTGTAGAGGCGGAGACCTAAAACCCAGTAACAGCAAAGTATTTATACCTCTCTCAACCATCACTATAATACCCTAATTAAACAAATGAGGTGATATACATGAAAAGAATGGATAAAAAAGGACAGGGCGCTATGGAGTACCTGATGACCTATGGATGGGCAATCTTAGTAGTTATGATTGTCGGAGTCGTCCTATGGCAGCTGGGTATCTTCGGAGGCGGCCCAGGAGCTGTGAACACAGCAAGCGGATTTGGAAAGATTAAGCCAATGGAGCCGAGTATCAAGTATACTGCCACAACGCTTAGCTTTTCTCTAATGAATGGTGTGGGACAAGGCGTAAATGGTACAACAATTACCAATACTGGTGGTGACTGTGGTGTTGCTACTGCGGCTCCAGGAGATATGGGTGCTGGTGCAGTAGAAGAAATAACGTTGACTTGTGGAACCAAGACTTCAGGCCAGTCATTCAGTACTACGATGACCATTGTCTACGGCGTAACTGTTGCCGGCTCTGATATAACCCATACCGAAACAGGAACAATAAGGGGCGTTGCAGAAGCAGCCTAAATCCCTTCTTTTTTCTTTTTTCTTTATTACATATTCGCAAGGATACTGCGACCTTCAAGTTGTGCCATTTGGCCACTACTCTTAACTAGACTGTTATGAAGCCGCATCCTTATCTTCCTCCATAATTTTTATGTATTCGTCTATTAAATGAGCGCTCATTCCTGTTACGAGTCTTATCTCGTCTTTACTTAT
>JAHIKS010000080.1 GCA_018897475.1 Candidatus Altarchaeota archaeon | reverse complement strand
TAAAGCTTTTATGCTCCCATTCATAATATCCATTGCATGTGCCTCCTTTTATCTATTATTAGATATTAGGAGGCTTCCAGCTTATCTGTTTCGGTTTTCAAAGACTATAAAAAGAGATCACGTTTGTGTCAAACTCAGGATACATCATGATTTCAGAATTCCTCGAAACCCTTCTCAAAACCATCATCCCAGCCGAAGTCCGACAAATCCATTTCAGAGCCTCTTAACAATAATTCGAGGTAATGCTGAAAAATAGAATCGCCCCGGTCAAGCGATAACTATGTGTTCGTATCCTCTGCTATGTCATTTCAATTAGTATATGGTGCTTAAAACGTGTCATAAAGAAAAAAATCGATTACTCTATGTTCAAAGCCTTCATTATCTTATCCATTTTTCTGTTTATCTGTTCAAATTCACGTGCATAAGAATCAATCTTGCCTGCAGGTGCCGAATCTCTCTTGTTTCTGAAGCATTTACTGCAATAAACTGGTTTGTTTCCTGTCGGTCTGAATGGAACCAAGCATTTTTCGCCGCATTCGTCACAGGTAACCTCATTCATAGTCTCCCGTCTTGGCTTTCCCATAGACCCTCCAGAATCCCTTCCCCTGAATCCTCCAGAGTCTCCTTTACCCTGTTTTTTGAATCCTTTTCTGCCGGAACCTTGTTTACCAAATCCTTTCATCTAGCTCACATATATTATATCCAGAGTAATTAAATCCCAATATAACCTCACAAAAAGCACACACGAATAGATTACCTAACATTTAAGGGATCCCAGCTACAGGTTCGTATCCTTACCCAGAAAATAGTTTTTCAGACAAAACTGATATGTTGCGATACACTTTTGATTATCATCACCCCGGTCGAGCGCTAACTATGTGTTCGTATCCCTATATTGCTCATTCTATTTTATCGCTTAAATCTCAAATAGACAGTAAATTGAAGATTCATATTGACATTAGCGGGCAGGTTACTATGAAAATGGCAATTTTAGCAATTCTCCTTATATTCGCTGGAGGATGCTTAACAAAGCAAGATGGAGGATCTGCACAAAATGACTCTGCATTAATTCAGCCAATCCCCACAGTATCAGGAACCCGGGAGCTGCTGCTTAATGAGCAAGACCTTCAGCAACTTGGGATGACGAGCGATCTTAATGAACAAGACCTTCAGCAACTTGGATTGAGCAATGGAACTAATTGCCGAACAGAGGAAGGATATACAAATATTGTAGATTCATCACCGGGGCAATATAGCATCTGCATCTACACCATCAACAGCTTGAATGATACTCAAGTAATAATCGAATTGCAGAAATTTACAAATATCGAAGCCCTAAATGGCGCATACCAATATGATTCCTCGCACCTGTACAGTATCGAAGGACTTATAAGCGAGAATGATTATGGGGATAAGAGCAGATTTCGTGTTAACGATGAGCATGATTATGGGGGTCAATACAATGAACCAAATATCTACTATTATCATCTATGGATTTGCAAAGATCTATACCTCATCCACATTACTTCTAAAGGAACCAAGGAAGCTGAAGAGTATATTGCAAAAATAGGACGGCGGATCTTGTCAAAATTCAGGTAAATAATGCATTTATCCTAATATTGGTCCTAAAGAAAAACACGTTTTTAAAGTGAAATCAATACGCTGCAGGTCAATTAATAAAAAAACTCGCCCCGGTCGGGACTGCAAAAATATTTCAACTCCTCATAACTATTTAGGATTTTGTATTTAAATACTACTATGTAAATTACTATGAATTCTGATTAAGGATGAAACTCCAGAAAACCAACAAAGGGCAGTATTATCTCACCTTGCCAAGAGCATTAGTTGAAGCCAAAGGGTGGAAGAAAAGGACGGAATTCACGATAAAATTCAACGAAAAGGGCAACCTGGAGCTGGAGGAGGTTAAGGAATGATAGATGATGAAATTGCATTGGAATTAGTAGATTTTTGGATAGAAAGTTATCCAGATAATTTAAGAGGAATTCCAGAACACCTGAAAGACAAAGTTAGTGGGGATGATGTCCGCTGGTTGCAAGGGCCTTATAGGGAAGGGAGCCACATTACGCCTGAAGCACTGAGGTATCTTAAAAACGACATTTTGAGTAGACTTAACGAAAAACAAAGACATCAACAATATGAAAAGTGGCAGAAAAAGAATACTTTCATAAATCAAATCTTAGCTGTAGGCACATGGGTTCTCGCAATTATTGCAATTGGTAGTTTATTTTGGACTATACATACAACCAATCAACAATCTAGTGCAGTGAACAAGCAACTAGAATTAATGAGTAATCAGACAGATTTAATGCAACTGGAACATAGTGCAATATTTAGACCGCATCTTAGCATAGAAACTTATCAAAAAGAAAGATTAAACAATTCTTTTATCGTAACGTATAAAATAATAAATGTTGGTAGACTGCCTGCCAAAGTGGTTAATATAATCTGGGGTCCCTATTCACTAAAAGATAAAAGTAAACTACAAAACGATTTAATTTTTCCTGGGCAATATCTAACTATCCCCTATACTCTTACGAATATAAATGATAAGACACATCTTTTTCCGAGAGTTAAAGTTGGGTATACGTATGGTTCATATGAGAATAGAACAGAAAAATTTTCCACTTGGTGTTCATTTGATATAGATATTAAAAACAACTCAATCCAAGTTAAGGATTGTGAGATGATATAACTGTTAATCAATGAATTGATATTCAGTGAGATAGGCAATCTGGAACTGGAGGCTCGCTCCGGCTCAAAAATCAATCCTTCGCTTCACTCAGCCGTTAGGAGAAAATGTTCAATTCCTCCATTTATTCTATGTTACTATTTATGCTTTAGATGTATAAATACTAATATTATTATGGTGGAATGGTGATGAACATAAAATCTGAAATTGAAAGAATTGCTGAAGAAGTACATAATTGTTCTTTGGAATGTAACGGAGTATGTCATGACCCAGATGAGGGCATTCATCCTCGTTGTTTGTTTTTTGAAGATGGAAAAGGCGATGAGGATAAAGGAGTGGTTATTGTAGGTATGAATCCAGGACGTGCGAATAAACATGAAATGGAAGAATTAAAAAACGCCACCTATGAAGAAGCTAAGGAATTTTGGGAAAGACACAATAAGTATGGTGACGGCAAAAATAACACAAGCACTTATTTCAGCGACCTAAGGAAGATTGCTGAGGAATTAGGTCTTAATGGCCCCATCATCTGGACCGATTTGACTAAATGCCAAAATAAAAAGGTAGCATGGAACCCATTAAATCAAACACATCGTAAATGCATTACTACTCACCTAATCAGAGAATTGAAGGATATAAATTGGCCAATTATTGCTGCGGGGAAGGACGCATATAATGCAATATCCTATCTTTACCTAAAACATACTGTTGTTGGCGTTCCCCATCCTTCAAGACGCTCTAGTCATTTATTTAAAAAATTATTTACTGGAGGAAAACTCAAAGAAGAGTATAAGTTGCGTGAGGGCGAGGCTGTTTGGTTTCAAACAACAAAATCATAGATGTCAAAATGAAACTACAAAAAGCAAGGAACAACCAATATTTCCTGACCCTCCCCATCCGGCTGGTCGAGGCCAAAGGATGGGATAAGGGCAAGGAGCTGAGAATCAGGTTTAATGAGCGTGGCAACCTGGAGATTGAGGAGGTTAAGAGGTTATAGGAGATGATTGGGACTATGCTACTATTACCCTTTCTTCTTTTTCAATATCATTAATTGATTCTAACATAAGTTTCTTGTCTATCTCTAAGAGCATATTCACAATTGGGTCCTCTTTGTTTAATTGATACATCTGGGAGTTTCCAATCTTTCGGGTTTTCTTGATGATCCCCTCCCCAAGGAGTCTATCCCAGAGGTTTTCCAGTGTGTTGAAGCTAACGTCTGATAGCTCTGCTATCTGTGTCTTTGAATAGTCAAAGATGTCGTTCTCTATCAGGAAGTCCAGTACCCTTATCTGCGGGTAATCTCCAAAGACCTTCAAGAACAGCGATTTTTCCATTTTCTATTAGTTATTGGGTAAGCAACATATAAAAATGAAATCGGCAGTTTCAAATATTGAAATAGTATATATGGGTGGATATCTAATGTAATATGATGGTCTCTGATAAGAAACTTGAGCTATGGATCATTAAGAAACTGGTCAGGCATAAGTACTGGGGGAAAGGACACATATCAAGTGATAACCTGGTGAAAGGTCAGGATCGTAAATACAAGGAGAGGCTTTTAGAGATAGCGGATAGATTAGTTAAGGAAGGCCTATTAATAAAGTTCCCTCATGGTAAAGAGAGGCATTATCACCTTAACAAAGAGTATAGACGAGAGATTCATAGGATAATAGAATCGAGCGTGTAAGCAAAGGCGATTCTAGAGGTATTTAAAGCAGAAGAAAAAATTCGCCCTGGGCGAAATACTATATTGCCTGGTAATCCCTCCCCAACTATTACAAAGATTATCCTAAAAAGATCGTGAGTAGAAAAGGTTTGGATAGAACTGGAATCTACTCCTTTACTTCCCCACGTCAAAATAATTCTGCCTAATGAGATCATACCCGTTTCCCGAGTCTTTCTCCAATGCCCTTAACGCATCCCTCATCACAGGGAACGTTATCAGCCTGTCTTTTACCACAACATCCGGAAGTCCATCCCTGTCCCAGTAGATTCCCTCCTTCAAGCCTTGCCCTCTATTATCCCCATCCTCTACTGAGGAAATGCAGCAGACATGGTTTCCGTTCTCATTCACCACATCACAGAATGTGGATGGGCATTCAATCACACCAAGCGGATAGACCCTCACTTTCATCATTATGTTCTCTCTTCTTCGTTACCATGCACAGAAAACCCTTAACCTCTACCCTTTTTTAAATACCCCTTCCAGCCTGTCCTCATACTCATAGGAAAGCTCCAGTGCCTTAACGCCCTTCTTTGTTATCCTGTATCCTGCCACTTCCCTGCCAGTTTCTGTTTTGGTTATTGCACGTTCCACTGCACCCAGATTTATCAATTCCTTAAGCCTTGATGAGATCGTGCTGGGGGAATACCTCCTACCTGTTCTTTCATTCCTTAGCTCTCTAAACTGCTTGAAATACTTTGGTTTCTCGTCCTTCATGGACTCAAGTAAATCCAGTGCCCCTTCTGAGAGGATCATGTTCAGCCACCTGAATCTTTTTCTACCCAAGTCCATTCTGGATACTGAATTATGACTTATAGGACTTGAGTATTTATATCTGGAATTGAATAGTTAAATAGTCCAGAATAATGGATTTAATTTCATTATAATGTAATATGTTAGCATGGTAGTGCTCTCAGAATGAAGTGGAAGGACATCAAACTCGGCTTATTCTCTGCCGGTGCAGGGGTGGGTTTATTCGGAGGATCAGGACTTCTTCTTATGGGTAAAGGAATGATAGGCCTTATTGCATTCCTGCTCGGCGTGTGGAATTTCTATCTTATGTTCATACACCTGGACATGGAGGAACTGAAGGCCAGAGAATTTGCCCTGAAGTACCCTGGCTTTGCCTTTATCCTTCTTTCTACGTATGTTCTCGGGGAGAAGGGTTACACAGTCGGCAACTTCGTCACGTTCTTGGCTGCCCTGCTTCTTGTCTATGTCGGGCTTGACTTCAGGAGGAGGAGATTGAAAGTGGTGGTGGAGACCAAAGAATGACCAGCCAGTTTTCGCTTAGGCGGTTCATAGGAATTTCAATAATCCTGCTACTATTTGGAATCTTCCTGGACTCCTACACCACCTACCTTCTCTTCGACCTCAGCTATGAAGACATGCTAAAATACGAGTTCAGCACGACCACCACACAAAGGGTAAAAGAATATGGCCTCGTGGGAGTATTCTATTACTCAGTCGATGAGATGATTGCATACTTTATCGTTCTCACTCTAGGTTCATTCATCACAGGAATATTCTTCTTCAACCACTTCAAGGACGAATTCGATTACATAGAGCGGGTTGTGATTATAATCTGGATTGGTGTCTTGGTGCTGGCGACGCTGAAGATCGGTGCCGGACTGAATAACCTGTACTGTCTGATCAGGTAGAGATTTAAGGATTCTCTCGGATAGATTAATGTCCCAGAGTCTTTATCCAT
>JAHIKS010000079.1 GCA_018897475.1 Candidatus Altarchaeota archaeon | reverse complement strand
TTCCCCGGGAATTAACGAAGGAGGAAATCAAAAAGATAGAGGAGACGATAAATGGCTAAGGAAATCACCTTCTACATGCGGGCCTTCCCCCCGGTTTCGCTGACGGGGGGAGAATGCAACCTTTCATGCAGCCACTGCAACGGAAAATACCTGCAGCACATGCTCCCGGCTGAAACGCCGGAGAAACTTTTCGAGGCATGCAGGTACATAGCCGACAAGGGCATAAATGGCGTCGTCCTCAGCGGCGGCAGCGAGCCCGATGGCACGGTTCCTCTGTATAAATTCGCCGACACGATAAAGAGGATAAAGCAGGAACTCGGCCTCAGGATTAACGCCCATACCGGGCCGTTGAACAGAGAACAATCCAGGACAGTCGTCGAGTCGGGAGTCGACGCAGCTCTTGTTGATGTAATCGGCTCCGCGGAAACAATCAAGAAGGTCTACGGCCTTAACTTCACCCCCGAGGACATCGGGAACACAATCAAGTATTTACGAGAGTTCGGAATCCCCAACATCTCGCCTCATCTAATCGTTGGCCTCGATTATTGCAAGATTAACGGAGAAAAAAACGCAATAAGAATCCTTGAGAATTCTAATGTCGATAATGTCATCGTTGTAATAATAATTCCAACAAAAGGTACAGAATTCGAGGGCCTCAATCCCCCGCCCGTGGAGGATGTCTCCTCCCTCATAAAGGAGCTGTGTAAACGGATGCCCTCCACCAACATCTCGCTCAGCTGCGTCAGGCCCGGCGGCAGCTACCGTGACAAATTAGACAGGGCCGCCGTCCTCGCAGGAGTCAACAAGATGGCCATCCCCTCAAAGGCCGCCCTTGACACCGCCAAAGAACTCGGCCTGAAAATCAAGATTCACAAGGAGAACCGGTGCTGCTCATGGCCCTGACCCCAATCGCAATATTCGGGAGGATGGAAATCCTCGCAAAGAAGGACTCGCTGTTCTCGTTCTACAGCAGCCCCTACCCCGCCCACCGGGAGACCAAGGCGCTGGACCTGACATCCGGAGGGGAGAGATATGATGACATGTATTCTCCTGTCTCCGGGGAAATCATCGCAATAAAAAAGATTCCCGCACCCGAATTCTCCAAGAACCTGGACGATGAATACGTTACTGCAATCCTCCCCGAGGGCAGCGACCACGCGCTGAAGATAATTCATCTGGAACCGTCTCTGGATGTTGGGGATTATATCGATGCCGGGGAAAAGCTCGGGAAACTCATAAGGACCGAGTTCTTCTGGAAATTCAACGACCCGGGAATCCACATGGAGATTCGGAAGAGGGACGACCTCTTCAGAACCGGCGGGGGAATGAGATTCGAGCCCGTCCTTGACCCGATAGAGGGAGAAACCGAACTCACCGGCAAAGTCACAAAGAGGGCCGAGCACTACTCCATAATAGAATTCCCCAGCTCAGGAACCAGCGGCGACATCACGGGCCTGACCTGCGACGTCAATGGCAGGAATGCTTTTCTCGACTGCACCCACCCCTACGTCGATTACGGCGGCGTTGTCGGAGCAAAGGGGGGAAAGGTCTCCGTCAACGGCACAGCCATAGGCCTAGCAATTGACGGCATAATCCAGTATTCAAACTTTGACATCTACATCAATGATGCAAAGGCCGAGTGCATCTCATCGGTCCTGTCCCTGAGGAAGAGGGCAGAACTTAAGGTAATCCCCGCTGTGCTGAAGGAGGGGGAGAAGGTAACCATAACCGTGAAAAAATGAAAGTAGATGAATTCGAATTCCCGGACGACTTGCTGTATGACGAGAACCACCTCTGGATAAAGGTTGATGGCACCACTGCAAGAATCGGCCTGACCGACCTCGGGCAGGCCCTGTATAAGGGTATAATGCACATCGATTTGCCCGAGCCCGGGGAAGAATTCCCCAGGGGCGATACAATTGCACCGTTCGAAACGATAAAGTCCGTCTCCAAAATCATCGCGCCGCTGACCTGTAAGATCTCCAAAGTCAACGAGAAGCTCAGGGAGAATTCCGAGATAATAAATGAATCCCCCTACGGCGAGGGCTGGATTCTTGAGCTGGAGCTCCAGAAGCCCGAGGAGAAGGACTCGCTGATGCCGATATCCAAGGCCGCCGAGGTCTACGCCGAAGTCATAAAAAAGGAGAAGGAGAAGTATGCCTACCTCTATGAGTGATATGGGAAAGAAGGCCAACAGTGGTATGCTCATTCCTATGGATGACCTAAGAAGGAAGGCGCAAGCACTTGAGCCCATCTCACAGGAAGAAGCAGAATTTATTCTTAATCTTCCCTGGGACGAATTCGAAAAAGTCATGACTATCTCAAGAAAACAGGCCGATAAAATATCGGGCAAGAGAATCTACTTCTACTACACCGGCGATAAATACCCCGCCCTCTCTCTGACCGGCGAGCAGTGCAGCCTCATGTGCAACCACTGCAAGGCCGAGCTGCTGAAGCGGCTCCCCCCGGTCAGGAGCAGTGAAGAGCTTGTGAAGGTGTGCAGGAACCTGGAGAGAAACGGGGCGAAAGGGTGCCTCCTGACAGGCGGATGTGACGCCCATGCCCGTGTCCCTATAGGCGACTTCGCAGAGGGAATAAAGAGAGCCAAAGAGGAAACCTCCCTGACGCTGATAGCGCACACGGGACCCGTGGAGGAAGAGGAGATAAAGCAGCTGAAGGACGCCGGGCTCGATGGAATCCTCTTGGACATAGTCGGCTCTCCTGAAACAACAAAGAAAATCTACGGCATCGAGATTCCTGAAAAAAGATATATTGATACATTAAAATCATGTGAAAATTATGGAATCTCCATAATCTCCCCCCACGTCTGCGTTGGGTTGGATTATGGAAAACTAAGCCACGAATTGAATTCACTCAGAATCATCCAGTCCATCACACCCACTACAATCGTCATCATCGCCCTGATGCCCCTGCTCAACACCCCTATGAAGGACGTCAGGGTGAATCCTGAGGACGTGGCGAGGATTGTTGCAGTAGCCAAGCTGATGTTCCCTTCAATTCCAATAACCCTGGGCTGCGCAAAGTCGGCAGGAGACTTGCGCAGCAGAATCGACGAGCTTGGAATCAGGGCAGGAGTCTCTGCGATAGCAATGCCCACGGAGAGCGCAAGGGAGGTCGCAGAGGAACTGGGTTACTCAATAGAAAAGGTCGAGACATGCTGCGGGGTTCCACCGGATTAATATTTATTGTCATTATCGATAATGATAAAAAGATGGAAGACTACGAACTCATCATAGTCGGCTCCGGGCCGGCAGGGCTTTCGGCAGGACTGACCGCATCCTACTTCAAACTGAAGACCCTTATCATGGAGTCCGGCTTCGCAGGAGGGGCCTTAACAAACCAGTACCCCTGGAAGGTCGTCGACAACTGCATCGGCTTCAAGGACATGAAGGGGGCCGAGATAGCCGACCAGATGGTAGAGCACATCAAAGCCGAAGGAGTCGAGATAAAAGAGAACGAGACCGTCACCGACATAAAGCCCAGGGGGGAGTCCATCACCATAACCACCGGAAAGTCCGAGTATTCAGCAAAGTCCGTAATCCTCACCCTGGGTCTCGGAGTCCCGAGAAAGCTGGGAATCCCAGGCGAGAATCTCGACGGAGTCATCTACTCATTGCCAAGGCCGGAGAACTACGCAGGGAAGAAGGCCCTGGTTACAGGCGGCGGAGATTCCGCGGTTGAGTCTGCAATGGCCCTCCAGAAGGCAGGAGCCGATACAACAATCATCCACCGGAAGGACGTCTTCAGAGCCTCGGAGGAGAACACAAGAAAAATCAACGAGTCCGGAGTTACAATAAAATTCAACACAGAAGCGAAGGAAATTCTCGGCGACGGAAAGGTCGAGCAGGTAAAGCTAATCAACAACCAGACCAACGCTGAAGAGACCGGGGAATTCGACCTGGTCCTGGTCAGCATCGGCACGATCCCGAACAAGGAGTTCCTTGAGAAAATCGGAATCGAGCTTGGCGAGAAGGGAGTCAAGGTCGACGAACTGTTCAGAACCAACATCCAGGGAATCTTCGCAGCCGGCGATGTTGTCGGCACGTGGAAGCGGATTCCCAAGGCAATCGGCGAGGGCGGCTTCGCGGGAATAAACGCCTTCAAGTATGTCAAGAAGCCCTACTGGGGCTAGCTAGTAATCCTTCTTGAAATATTTTTCTATTATTGCGATAATCTCCTTTTTCATCCTTGGATTTAGGCAAATCTCTAAGCCATAACCCGTTGGTTTGGACAGCAAGAGCCCTTCTTTCACCAATCCCTTTCCTACAACCTTTACATCCTTTGCAAGATGTGATGGGAATCCTTTCTGCAGATTCTCAAAAGATGTGTGCTTTCCACCCCACCGTCTCTGTCTTGCCAACTTGTGGAGAACCCTTGATTTGATTTCGTCAGAATCCATCATTAAAATGACTGTCTATATTCACTGGAATATATATTCAAACATTATTTATTTATATACGTTCCCTAATAAATAATGAAATGGCAGGAGACAAATCCGTATTAATCGAGTTTTTCGGCAACTATCCCCTAGTACGCGTACTTGATTTTTTAATTGAAAATAGAGGCTTTGATTACTCCAAGACAGAGATATCAAAACAGGCCAACGTCAGCTGGGGAAGTCTCTATTCCCTCTGGAGCAAATTGGATGGTTTTGGAATAGTTGCACCAACCAGAAGTTTTGGGAATACTACGCTATATAAACTCAACGAGAAGAACTCTTTTGTAAAGAAGATACTCAAGATTGAACTGGATTTGATAAAGTTTTATGCCGATATTGATACTAAAGCACATCTAAAAGGTAAGGCTCCTTCACCGATGCCTTCTACGGCATGAGCTGTATAAAAAGTTTACAACTCATAGCTTCTTCATAAACTCATCCACTATTGCAGTGTCGGCGCCCTGTTTCTCAAGCGCCTTCTTCAGGAGCGCAGGGTCCTCTCCAATTCTCAAGCGCCCCTCGACCCAGTTCCTCAGTCTCTCCCCCTCTTCTTCCCTTTTACGGCCCATCCTCCTCAGCTGGATGCTCCTGAGAACTACGACGGCTATCACCACTAGCACTATGACTCCAAAAAGGTATGGGAGGTAGCCCTCCAGGCCACCGCCTTCTCGCTGCTCTATGGTGGTCGTTGTCGGGGGTGTTGTAGGGACTGTTGTCGGCAGGGCTGTAGTGCCTAACTCCCTAACGGTTGTAGTGCCTAACCCGCAGTCGGGGTCCAGCTCACCACAATCAGGGTCACAGTAACCATTGGCTTCCGTGCAGGATTCCCTTAACGAATCGCTTATATCCGCTGCTATAAGTTCGGTTCCGTTGCTGTCAAAAACCTTGATTATCTGCATCCCACCGATGAATGGAACTATGATATTGAAGCCCACATTATCCAAGTATTGAAAACCGTCGTCTGATGAACGGGTTATTCTTGGGTCATAGTAGGGAAATTCCCCTATTTCGCTCTCCCCCGTTGTGTAAACCTTTATGCTCAACCCGTTGGACGGATTCATCTCATAGGCAGGGCGGTAGTTATAGGCTATGACCGTATCGTTGTGATAGAGCACGCCCTCCCTGAATTCCATGCTCATAATCACTGTCTTAGTGGGGGTGAATTCCTCTCCAATAACGAGAGGACTAATCAAAACCCACAACACTGCAATCCATACTGCATTTTCAAGTCTCATCTTGGAAACCAAGCCATCATAGCGAGACAGTCTCCGCATCCATCGTGCCATAATCGTACTCCCTCAATTCAACGGTGTACTCGCCACCCAGGTCATTGATATCCCATGCATGCCAATCGGTTGTAACCTGAGTTTGACAGTTAGTTCTTTGATTGCTTGAAGTTATAGGATTTGGCA
>JAHIKS010000078.1 GCA_018897475.1 Candidatus Altarchaeota archaeon | reverse complement strand
TGAGGTTGGGGAGAACCTTGTCGTCGAACTCCACCTCGATAGACCCCTTCTTCTTCTCAACGAATTTGATTGTCATTTTGTCTGGAATAAATATGTGCAGACGTATATAAATATACCGTGAAACTCTATCCGGAATGCGGACCGTGTATGCTCAGGAGAGTGCTGATGTTCTGCGAGAACGAGAGCGAGGAGACGAGGTACCAGGTCGTGAGGGAGGTGTGCGGGCTTTTCTCTGAGAGAATTTCCCCGGATATGTCGACAACCGCCCTCGCAAACGAGAGAAACAGGATTCTTGAGAAAATTACGAAGGACAGCAATCCCATGAAGCGGCTAAAGGAGGAATCGATGGACGCCGCCCTTGAGCTGTATCCGAGGCTTGAGGAGCGCCTTGGGGGGCTTGATGAAGGGGAGAGGTTCAGGACTGCATTGAGGATGGCCCTTGCGGGCAACATAATAGAGTTCGGCGCAAGGGACCACCAGGTTAATCTCGACAGGCTGGAGGAGGAGATTATGGAGATCGTCGAGGGGAAGCCGGAGATTGACGATAGCGATGAGATTTACGGAAGGGTGAAAAAAGCGGGAAGAATCCTCTATGTAACTGATAATGCCGGGGAATTGGTGCTTGATAAAATTTTTATAAATGAGTTGAGGAATTACGCCGATGTGACCGTGGCGCCTCTTTCCAGGCCGGTGCAGGACGACGCGAGCGTTGAGGACGTGAAAAGAGTGGGAATAGACGGCGATATCCTGCCGCGGGGGGATTTTATCGGGGTGTGGTTCGAGAGGACTCCCGAGGAGTTTCAAAAGGCGTGGAAGGATGCTGATTTGATAATAGCGAAGGGGATGGCCTGCTATGAGACGCTGGTTGACAGAACGGATATACTGAAGGGGAAGGTTGCCCTGCTGATGAAGGCGAAATGCAGGCCCGTGGCAGATGATATCGGGGTTCCCGTTGGAGCAACCGTGGTTAAGCTACTATAATTAATTTAACCTCAGTCCCAAATCTTATTCTAGTATGGAATTTAATGCTGCCGGATGTGCAAGGCCCTGGATTTCCGGGCTGGATGTATACGAGCCGGGGAAGATGCAGGAGGGCTACATAAAGCTCGCATCGAATGAAAATAACTACGGCCCTTCGCCCCAGGTAGTGGAGACTCTAAAGAAGGAGTCGGAGAGGGTGAATGTTTATCCGTACAGGTTCCGGCAGACGAGGGAGAAGATTGCGGGCTACTGCGGCGTGAAGGCAGATAATGTCCTGCTGGGCAACGGCTCCGACGAGCTGATTGACATGCTTCTGAAGACGTTCAATGGCCCGGTGCTGAGTTTCAGGCCGACGTTTGCGGAATACAGACTCGTGGCGGGGATTCTGGACGAAGAATATGATGAGATTAATCTGAACGATGACTTCTCGTTTCCTGTGGATGAATTCACCAGCAAGGCAGAGAATGCCGAAATCCTTTTCCTCTGCTCGCCGAACAGCCCGACCGGGGGTGTGATTTCCGAGGAGGACGTCAGGAAGGTCCTGGAGCTCGGGAAGCTGACCGTGGTTGACGAGGCCTATGTGGAGTTCTATGGGAAGAGTGTAATCCCTCTACTGAAGGAGTTCCCGAACCTGGTTGTCATGAGGACCTTCGCGAAGGCCTTCGCGCTTGCGGGGCTGAGGCTGGGCTATCTTGTTGCCAGCCAGGAGATTGTTGAGCTGCTGTCGAAGGTCAGGCTCCCGTTCAACGTGAATTCCCTGGCCCTGGGGGCGGGAATTGCAGCCGTTGACAGCGTAGATTATATGAAGGAGACCGTTGACAGGATAAAGAAAGACAGAGATATTCTCTTCGAGAGCCTCACCGGGAAATTCAGGGCGTTCAGGTCGGAGGGTAATTTCGTGTTTGCGGACGTCTCGCCGATGAAAGCAGAGGAGTTATTCGACAAACTGATGGAGGAGAAGATTATCATCAGGTGCTTTGGAAAATTCGATGGCTTTGAGGGGGAGTATGTCAGGATAACCGTAGGGACAGCGGAGGAGAACAGGCGACTGGTTGAGGTCCTGGACGGCCTGTAGGGGATTTTTCAAGGCTGATTCTTATTATTAGACTATGGCCGATGACAAGCAGAAGCCGTTAACCATAATTGCTTTGATACTCGTGCTCGGAATTGGAGCGATATTGCTGATGAATCTGGGGAAGGAGTGCCCGGATGTTGACTGCCCCGACTGCGAAAAGCGCGTCTGCCCCAGCGACAAAGGGAAGATTGATTTTCTTTACCTGTATCCCCCGGGGTGCGAGGGATGCGATGTTTCTGCTGTTGCCGATATGTTCGGGGACCTGAATCTTGAGGTTGGAATCTACCAGAACGACGGCGTTCCCTTCCCGCATCTGGTTGTCATGAAGGAGGACGGGGACAGGGGCAATATATCGACCATGGTTTCCGCCCTGAACAGGTACAACGTCCTGCAGTTCCTATGCCTCACGAAGCATGAGAGCGCCTGCTATCTCTCCGATGGGTACCTGAATCAGATGCAGAGCTGCCTTGCCGACATTAACATAAGCATGGACACGGTCGCGTTCCACTACTCGGAATCCTGCAAATCTTGCAACAAGAGCTACTGGATGGTGGATGAGATTGAGGACGAGGGCCATAATTTCCTGTGGCTGAAGGAGGACTCGACGAACTGGGACGTGAAGGACCAGATGCAGTGCATGGACGGCCTCCTGAACATTCCCGAGGGAGTGCCACAGTACATCTGCGTTTCAACAGGGGAGATATACACCGACACGAGCAAGGAGAGCTACAAGGCAGGAGACATAAGGTCCTTTGTCAGGAGATGCGAAGATGGGGCCGGGGACTAGTGGATTATGCTCCCTCCCAAAAAAGGTTCTTATACTTCAGTTTCTCATCAACTTCTTGAGAATGCTCATCATGCCACAATCTCCTCCAGCCTCTTTGCCGGGACAAGAGGAAGTAGCAGTATCTCCGCCTTCAGACTTGGCGTTACAACCCTTCCCTTCTTCTCCAAGGTAACTATCCCAAAATTTTCCAGAATCTTTAGGTCTCTATCTACTGCACTTAGTTTCCTTCCGAGATTCCTGCTCAGGTCAGAGACACTATCTACTTCGTTGCCTTTTATTGCATTGATAAGCTCCAGTCTCTTCTTTGTGAATACATGACTTAGCTCTTCTGTTGAAAGAGCCAGAAGCACGCCTTTATCAGGGACCTTCTTCGGGTTCCTTATGGCATAATTCAGATAAGCATGGACGCTTTCCCATCTTTCGTCGGTCATTTTGTATTTCATTTCATTGTGAATCTCATTTTTCCCATTATGAATACTTAACATATTTTGTATAGTATTATAGTGGAATGAGTCATTAAATAGTTACCGGAAGATAGATTTTGTGAGTCGTGATTACTTCTCAACCACGAACTCCCCGCTGACCATCACCTTTCTTACGTTCTCAGGCTCCGTCCTGTGGACTATTGCTGCCAGGAGGTTTTTGTTTTCCCTGAGGTTCGGGGCGTTCCTGTCGAGGAATATGAGGTCGGCCTCCTTTCCCTTCTTTATCGTTCCGGAGTTCAGGCCGAATGCTTTTGCAGCGTTCGAGGTGGCCATCCTCAGGACGTCGGCGGGCATAATTCCTTTCTTCAGATAGGATAACTTTGATATGAACTCCATCTCTCTCCATAGAGACGGTGAATTCAGCATTACGTTGTCGGTGCCAAGGGCGACGTTGATTCCGCGCTCCATAAGCTCCCTGACCGGAGGTATTCCAACCCCGAGGAGCGCGTTTGCCCGGGGGCATAGGACGACGGATACCTTCTTTCTTGCTGCCGTTGCGATGTCCTCCCTTGTCGCGAGTGTGAAGTGGACGATGATGTCCGGGTTTCTGGAAAGGACCTCTGCTACCTCTCCCTTGGACTCCCCTGCGTGGACCGCTACCGGTTTGTTTCTCTGAGAGGGGATTTGTCCCAGCTGCCAGGGGTTAAGTCCCAGACCGTCGAAGTTCTCTATGCCGTCGTCCCTTCCGAGGACTATGGGCTTGATGGGAATTCCCTCGGTTGCTTTTCTGAGAAGGTCTGCCCCATTAACTCCGCCCTCCCTGAAGTCTGCAAAACAGGAAATTCCTGAATTTAACATATACTGGACGGAGTCCCTCATGGCCCGGAGAATTTCGTCCTTTTTCGCTTTTTGGTAGAGGCTCCATTTCAGGCCGTTCTGGCCCATTGCCTCTCCTGCCGGAAGGCCGAGGGCGGCCTCCTTGGCGAAGGAATCTCCGATGTGCGTATGCGCATTAATCAGGGCAGGGATGCACAGAAGGTCCTTTGCATCGGTTCCTCTGGTTATGAAGCCGTCATTGACCTCTTTTATTCTGCCCTTCTCCACCACTAGGTGGCCCTCTTCGAGCAGCTCGAAGCCATCGCCGAGCAGAAAGGATGAATTTATCATATGTGAAATCATTTTAGGTTATGATTTCTCATATATGACAAATCTTCGATTTGACATATTAACATATTAATTTATCCCGATTCCAATACAATAAGTAAACTACCAGCCCATAAATGGGCTGGCGTTTTAGTCCAACTTACCCATCAACGCTTGTGGCTCAGGCATAAGCCAGAACAAGGGCGGTTTAGTTCACCCTATCCACCCAACCATGTAGGCTGGGAGGGTGCTTCCTCACGGAAGACTTTGCTTATGTTCACGGAAGCGTTGAAGTCAGCATTAGTTTCATAGCCACACTCCGAGCACTTGAAATGTGCTTGGTCCCTGCGATTCGACTTACGAGTGTGCCTGCATCTGGAACACATCCTGGATGTGTTTTTCGCAGCCACGTACTCGACTCGAATGCCTTTTTCCAGGGCCTTATATTCGATAAAACCCTGGAGCTGGGCGAAAGACCAAGAGTTAAGTTCGTAGTTCATTCGCTTGCCCAGGTTTCGTTTCCTTATGTGGGTGAGTCTTTCCATTACAATCACTGGGTTAGGGAATTGTTCCGCTAGGGAAACAATCTCCTTGCTGATGCAGTGGTTCAGGTAGGTTGAAAGGTTTGATATCTTACCTTTCGACCTCTTGACCATCGCATCATTCCCGTTGGTTTGCCACTCGCTCAGGCTTCGCTTGTAACACTTCCGCTTAAATCTCAACCCGGAGCCATCAAAGAAGGCTGGCCTGCTCATCACATCCTCAGATAGGGCGGACGCCGTTGCTATCTTAGATATTCCCAGGTCAACTCCGATAATGGTCTTTGGTTGATAGTGAGGTTTGTCAGGTTCATATTTGACGAAGAGATGGATCCAGAGGCAGCCATCTCTGTTGACGAGTTCGGCAGAGTTGCATGTTGCCTTTCCAGAGGTTATGTCCTTTAGGTGTCGCTTTTGGTAAGGCCGAAGATAAGGTGGTAGAGGCATATATATCCTGCCATTAATGGTTGTGATACCAATAAGATTAAGACCATCATCGCGAAGAACGAGCTTAAAGATTCGCTGGTTCAGACGGAGGGGGACATCACTAGTATGGGCGCATCCCCTCTGATGCATTTCAATGGCACGGTCTCTTGCTGACTGGACAAGGTTGGCAGACAAACCATCCAGCCGGGCAGAGCGGTAGCAGAGTTCATGCAGCTCCTGCTTGGAATCGGCGTAAAAGAAAGCACCATCAAGATGGAAGTTGATACAGTCAGAATAGCGATTGAGGGTATTGATGAGGGAATCGTATTTCCCTTTGTTAGGTTCATG
>JAHIKS010000077.1 GCA_018897475.1 Candidatus Altarchaeota archaeon | reverse complement strand
GCGCATCGGCCTTTTCCTTTTCAGCCAGTTTTTCTGCCACCAGGTACATCAATCTCTTGCAGAGGACACACTGCAATCTTCTGTTGCATTCCCTGGCAATCCTGAATCGTTTCTCGCCAATGGGTATGAATGCCGTCTTTATATCCTTGCCCGTAGCAGTCTGTAGCTGATTGACTACCGACCTAACCCTTTCCAGGGCGTTCTTGTCCGTGTAAGGCTCACCCCAGAAATGTAGTGCCGTTATCTCCACGTCCCTCTTTAACATGAGATAGGTCGCTACTGGGGAGTCTATCCCTCCTGATAAAAGTGAAATGAGTTTCATTCTAAAAACTAACCTGACATGATTCCTCGTAGTCGATTAATTCCTTGATGGTTGGATTTTCTCCGCAGACAGGGCAGTTTGGGTCCCTCTGAGTCTTTACCTCCCGAAAGCTCATCTCCAGGGCGTTATAAAGGAGAAGTCTATCCTTTAATAGGTCCCCTATCCCGAGTACATACTTGAGGGCCTCTGTCGCCTGTATCAAGCCGATAACCCCTGGCAGGACTCCAAGAACTCCGGCTTCCTGACAGCTGGGAACCATTCCAGGAGGGGGCGGTTCCGGAAAAAGGCACCTGTAGCATGCTCCTTCCTTAGGGATTATTGTGGTTGCCTGTCCTTCAAACCTGAACACAGAGCCATGAACCAGGGCCTTTCCTGCCAAAACTGCGGCATCATTGACCAGGTAACGTGTCGGAAAATTATCGCAACCGTCCACAATTACATCATAGTCCTTTATTATGTCCATTATATTCGCAGAGGTCAGCCTCTCCTGATGAAGAACTACCTCCGTATCTGGATTAAGCAGCTCGATTTTTTCTTTTGCTGATATGGTCTTCTCCCTGTCAAGGTCCTTTACTGTGTGGAGAATCTGCCTCTGAAGATTGCTAAGCTCTACCGTATCTGAATCGACTATGCCCAGCTTCCCTACCCCGGCAGCCGCGAGGTATATTGTTGAGGGGCATCCAAGCCCTCCCGCACCTATGGCAAGCACCCTGGCTTCGTTTATCTTCTTCTGTCCCTTTCCACCAACCTCTGGCAAGATTATATGCCTGCTATACCTCTTTATCTGCTCCTCAGTAAATTCAACCATTTTGGGGATTCTTAGCCGGTTTTAGCCTCCTGCAATGGCAGGTACGATTGACACCTCGCTGTCTTCATTCACCGAAGTATCAAGGCCTTCAGAGAACCTTATGTCTTCCCCACCCACGTAGATATTTACAAACCGTCTCACGTTTCCACTTTCATCTAGAAGCCTTTCCTTGGTCCCATCATATTGTCTATCCAGATTGTCTATCAGTTCCCTTACATTCCTGCCTTCAGACCTTACCTCCAGTTTTCCCCCGGTCAGCTTGGCAAGGGGTGTTGGAATTCTAACTTTTATTGGCATGTTGTCACCTCCAATGATTAACAATTGTTAATATATTAATGATAGTGATATTTGCATATAAATATTAATAGGATAAAAATATGCTGATATGCATAATTAATCCACTAAGGGAGTAAAAGCAGGGAGGGGGATTTGAACCCCCGATCGCCGGTCTGCAACCGACTGCCTTAACCGGGCTTGGCCACCCCTGCACTAGGTTGGATGCTGTTGGATATCGGAACGTATAAGGGTAAAAAAGGAGTAAGGGTAATCACTGCCGTAAATTGGCAGTTATCGCTCTGTCTGACACCAGTTCTTGTTGAATATTTTGTTGAAGGACAAACCTTCATGCTTTAGCCTTACATAATTCTCTAGCTCTCTCACGAATCTCGCGGACCATTTCTCAATCTCGGCCTTTACATTGTCATCAAAGCTGTCTCCTCGCCCATATCCGGGGCATCCCTCGATTGCCTTTAATCTCAGTATGATTTCATCCCCGTATGCTATGCCATCAAATCTGAAGGGGAGCATCCTGCAGAACAACGGCTGCTTGTCGATTTTATGCAGTTCGCAGGAATAATCGTTGTTCAGGAAGCGGCACTTTCCATCATGCTCCCGGGTTTTGAGTCTGAACAACCCTGGCTTGTCCTCGCTGAGATGGATGAATTCCTCCGGCTTAAGCCCTGTGGCATCGGAGATTCTTTTTATGCTGCCTATCGTTATCAACGGTGGTTCGCAGCACAGTGCCTTGCATTCCTTGTATGCGCATTCCCATCTCTCTATTCCGTCTTGAGATATTATTTCAATCATTTTATCTCATTCAGGAGCTGTTTAACATCGCTCTCGAATCCAAATTTTTTGCCGTATTCCAGCAGGTCATCCTCTATTCTCCCAGTCCCTGAACCGGTTATATTCGCAACCACGACGCTGCCCTCTTTTAGGTCTCCCTGCTGCACGCCCTTTACAATCCCAGCCAGGGTTACTCCACCAACGAATTGTGAGAATATTCCCTCCTTGAAATACAGGTCAAGCGTGCTTTTTAGTATGTCCTTTTCACTGACGCCCCAGCCACCTCCGTTGCTCTTTTTAAGCACGTTCAGGGTCTGATAGCCGCTGCCGGGGTTCCCGATGGCTATGCTCTTTGCGAGTGTCTGCGGTTTCTTTATAGGAGTTATCTCACCGGTCGGTATTGCATCTATTATCGGGCAACAGTCCTCTGACTGGGCCCCCCACATCCTCACCTCGTTGTCGAACAGGCCGAGTTCTCTTAATTCCCCTATGCCCTTGTATGCAGAACAGAGTAGTGCACCGCTTCCCAGAGGATAGACTATGTTAATTGACTGGTCGGCTATCTGGTCCCTGAGCTGGAGCGCTGTCTCGGTCCCCGAGGTTTTTGAGCCTTCTTTGTAGTATGGTCTGAAGCTGCTGTTGGGCACAAAGGATTTTTTCCTCCCTGTTCTTTTGAGTTCCTCTTCGTTTGCCGCCTCACAGTCGTTCATGGCCTTGATATTCGTCTCGTCATAGCTTCCATCGTACTCTATCAGATCGTTTGGGTGAGGGAGGTAGTGTCGTATGGCATCCTTTTTAACATCACCCAGGCTTTCAGGCACATAGGTCCTGCAGGTTATGCCGGTTTCCCTTGCTAAATATGCAGTCGCTACAGCCAGGTTTCCTGTCGATGCTACATAGACGGTATTATAACCCGCTTCCAGGGCTTTGTTAAAGGCCAACGTAACGGGCCTGTCCTTGAATGATCTTGTTGGGTTTGTCTCGGCCGAGTCTAATTTGAAGTAAAGCTCTATGCCAAGCTCGTCTCCAATCTCCTTTGACTTTATGAGTGGCGTGTATGGAATTTCTTTGCCTACAACTACTTCCTCTACGGGTAGGAGTTCCTTCAGCTTCCAGAAGTTGTCCGGTCTTTTGTTTAATTCATCCTCCGTGAGCACATCCCTTAGTGCGTCGTAGTCGTACTTCACATCCAGCGGGCCCATGCAGAGGTCATAGCATATGTTCACTATGGTTGTGCCCTGCTCCTCTTTGAGCTTCTCCAGGCTGTATTTCTCGCCGCAGTTCAGGCATTCCAGATGACTTACATAGCCGAGTATTGGGGTTGTGTTATCTACGCTTTCCATGTTAACAATCGTTAATATTTATAATGTTGGTATTTTTATTTAAATATTAATGGACTAGAATTATGCATATCAGCATAATATCATATTTTATACGTGTTTCTCACGCCGTCTTAGAATATCCTTCGTATAATCCAGCCAGTGTTTCTCGGCCCTGACGAAATTCCTCAGTATTCCAATTTTCTCAATCTCAATCTCGACTATGTCTCCATCATCCAGTTTTCCGACACTGGGAACGGTCCCCGTTGCAATTAAATCTCCCTTTTGAAGTTCCATGAATCTGCTGGCGAATTTTACACATTCATCCGGGGAATAAATCATCTCCGAGGTTTTTGCGTCCTGTCTTAATTCTCCATTGACCCGGCAGCGTATTCTCAGGTTGCTCGCATCCAAATCCGTCTTGATGTACGGTCCCATGGGACAGAATGTCGGAAAGCTCTTGGACGGGCTCCACTGCCCCATCTCATGCTGGAGGTCTCTTGCTGTCACGTCATTCACGATAGTATAGCCCAGAATGTGCTCCTGCGGATTTTCGATTTTATAGCCCTCTTTTCCGATGATTATCCCAAGCTCCGCCTCGTGGTCGACCCTGTCCGAGATATCCGGCAGAAGTATATTCTGATTATGTCCCAGCAACGAGCTCGGCGCCTTCAGGGCTATGGTTGGTTTCTTTGTTGCTATCTCCTTGAGTTGGATTGCATGCTTCCCGTAATTGAATCCTATGCAGATTATCTTTCCCGGCCTTATAATGGGTAGAAATTCTACTTCCTCTTCCTTGTAAACTGCCCCGGTTTCCTTCCCGGGATTGAACAGATTTCCATCTATTTCCTTGATTTTACCAGGGGATGAAATCCCGAACTTTTCTAAATTCTCGACTTTGAATCTACAGAGTTTCACAGCCCTACCTCTTGGTTTAAGGATAGTTGATATTCTTGTTTAAATAGTATATCCATAAAATTATGCACATGCGCATAATCATAACGATATTATTTGTATCTATTTAGCTGATTTTTCTTGATTTTTTCTCTGAGTCAGTTCCTGTCCACAAAAACGAAAGCTTTTT
>JAHIKS010000076.1 GCA_018897475.1 Candidatus Altarchaeota archaeon | reverse complement strand
GGGGAGGGATACTCCGATTCTCGACACGGTTTCCTTTGCCATGACTATATTTAGTAACACGTTTTTATTAGGGAGTGTTAATTTTCACCTAAAACAAAGCCACGAACGTGTAGTATAATCCCACAAGAACAAACACCACTCCAACGAATTTTCTCATTATCCTTTCAAATAATTGGACCTTATGCATGACCCTGCCAAGCATTGAAACGCTTTTCACAAGCAGCATGGATGAGAGGATGACCGGGAGCCCGGTTGCGATTCCAAACACCGAAGGGATTATCAATCCGTCATTTGTCTTTAACGCCAGCGGGATAAGCATTCCGAAATAGAGCACGGCGCTGAAGGGGCAAAATGATAGTGCGAATATCATTCCCAGCAAAAAAGCACCAACATAGCCCCTGTCCGCCAGCTTCTCCCTGACGCCATTGATTTTGGTTCCGCCGCCTTTAATGAATCCGAGTGTGACCACTTCAAGCATGACAAGCCCGATTAAAAAAAGGAGTGGGCCCAGAATTTTCTCACCGTAGGACTGGAGGAATAGTGCAATATGTTGCGTATTCAACCCCACGTATACAATCAGGCTGGCAAGGGCAGCGTATGCGAATGCCCGGCCAGCGGTATACAGGAGGCCCACGAGCAATGTGTGCTCACTGTTGTCGATTCTGCGGGATACGTAGGCTATTGCCGTTATGTTCGTTGCCATGGGGCATGGGCTTATGGCCGTCATCAGGCCGATAAAAAAGGCCGCAACAAGGGATATGTTGCTCGTTCCCATCTGCTCCATGAAAGACAGAACGTCCATATTAACTGAAATCCCCCAAAAGCCTCTTTTCAATGATTCCCGTCAGATAGCCCATGTAATCCTCCTTGTCCCTTATTTTATACCAGACATTAGCATTCTCTTCGGGATGAAAGTCATTTTCTGTGTATGTGCCTATCCATAGGGAAGAGGATTTTACGCCGTACTTCAGGACCATATCTCTGTTCTCGGGAAGTTCATAATTGATATGCTGAAAGATTATTTTTCCGGAGTTTACTTCATCCACAAAGTATGTGTTTATCGTCTCCTCGGCGTAATCGCCAACGGTTTTACAGCTGTAACACTGCTGCATGCCATGAAAATGTATGACCTCGATATGATCCACTGCAATATCGTCTTGTTTCATGGATGATGAATCATTCTTTGCAGGAGATTGAATAGAGGCATCATCCGTGGAGCCATCGTATATGCATCCGGACGCGAGTAGAATGGCTATTATCAAAACACACGCCAATATCCGTCTCATTCCAACCACCCCTTAATCTCATCCACATCAGGTGTTCTGCCAGAACATTTTACATCGCCGTCAATGACCAAAGCCGGCGTTGCCATGACTCCATATTCTATAATCTGGCTCATGTCGGCAACGTGTTCCAGCTTGGCATCAATACCAAGTTCTTCAATGGCCTTCTTTGCGTTTTCCTCAAGCCGGTTGCACTTCACACAACCCATTCCAAGTATCTCAATCTTCATTTTTGAAATCAAAACCAGTTCCTTGTTCTGAGGCATATCTTGACCAGGAATAGCATCACCGGGACTTCTATCAGGACCCCAACAACGGTTGCCAGGGCGGCTCCGGATTCAACGCCGAACAAAGTGATTGCAACTGCAATTGCAACCTCGAAATGGTTGCTGGCCCCTATCTGTGCAGATGGAGCAGCGTCCTCATACGTCAGGCCGATGAACTTTGAGAGGACATATGTAAGGATGAATATGCTCATTGTCTGTATGAACAGGGGCACGGCAATCATGGCGATTATCAGCGGCTCCTGCAATATGACCTCCCCCTGAAAGCTGAAGAGAAGTATCAGGGTAAAAAGCAAGGCAATGATTGAAACGTACTGGAGGTTTTTGGCAAAAACGTTTTCAAACCAGTCTTCTCCTTTCCTCCTTATCAATTCCCTTCTTGAAAAGAAACCGAGAATAAGGGGCAGGCCAACATATACCCCCACAGAGAAGGCAATGGTCTCCCAGGGTATGGGGATATCAGCTATGCCAAGGAGAAGTCCAGCCAGCGGGGCATAGAGGACAAGCATTGCTAGCGAATTCACCGCGACCATGACAAGAGTGTGGCCCATATTTCCCTTCGAAAGATAGCTCCATACCAGGACCATTGCGGTGCAGGGAGCAACTCCCAATAGAATCATTCCTGCAATATACTCAGATGCAAGTTCTGCCGGAATGAAGGAGGACCATATCTTGGTCATGAACAGCCATGCAAAGAACGCCATGGTGAACGGCTTGATTCCCCAGTTCACAAGCAATGTGAGAGCTATCGGCTTGGGGGTTTTTCCGGCCTGGATGACCCTGCCGAAGTCTATCTGCACCATTATGGGATAAATCATGAAGAACAGGCAGACTGCAATCGGGATGGACACCTGGGCATACTGTATCTGGCTAAGGTAGAGGGATATTCCCGGGAATGTCCTGCCAAGGATTATGCCAACGATTATACAAAGGAATACCCAGACAGTCAGGTACTCCCCAAAAAAACCAAGCTTGTGTTTCTTTTGTTTGTTGGGCATATTTATCTTCTCGCTCAAATTTTTCATTAATTTTTGCCACCGCCAATTTTTCTAGCAATTTCTATTAGTTTGAACGTTCCTGAATCGGCAACGCTGTAAAAGACCTTATTTCCCTCTTTTCTTTCTTTGAGCAGTCCAGCCTCCTTTAGAACTCTCAAGTGCATGGAAACCGTAGGCTGTGATTTTCCCGTGAAAGGAATTATTTCACATACGCATTTCTCTCCATTCCTTAGAAAATCCAGAATCCTAAGACGGGTCTCATCACTCAGGGCCTTTAGAAGTTTTAACTCACTCACAGTATATCCATATATTTAAATATTTAAATGTTACAATATCACTTGAGTACCATATCGTTGAGCCCCATCCAAATTTCTTTCACTGCCCCACTGACTTTGCTAGAAGAAAATTCGATAACTGTCTCCAGTTCAAGCATGGCCTTCGTTACATCAGAGTTATAGGGTATTCTTCCAACAACCGGTATTTTGTTTTCCATGCAGAATCTTTCAACGTCTGCCGTCTTCTTTTCGTTGATGTCGAACTTGTTGATGCAGACCGCTGCCTTCACCTTGAAGTGCTTCGTGACCTCCAGGATTCTGCCGAGGTCGTGGATTCCCGAGACGGTCGGTTCTGTTACTATGAGTGCTAGGTCGACCCCTGCAAGGGATGCGATGACCGGACACCCTATGCCAGGGGAGCCGTCTATCAGGATGAGTTCCTTGCCCTCCTTTTCTGCAAGTTGCTTTGCCCTCTTCTTTACCTCTGTAACGAGCTTTCCGGAGGCCTCCTCGCCGATGTTCAACTGGGCATGGACGAACGGACCGAACCTTGTCTCCGAGAGGTAGAGTTTCCCTGCCTCCCGGTCGACCATTTCTATGGCTTTCTCGGGGCAGACGAAGGCGCAGGCGGCGCAACCCTCGCATCTTACAGGAATTGGGTTGAAGTTTTCGTCTATGGCATCGAACCTGCATGCTTCCCTGCATTTCCCGCATCTGATGCACTTTGACTCATCCTTCCTGGGGGTTCTCAGGGCGAAGAAGGGCTCCTCCTTCAGGATTTTCGGCTGTAGGATTATGTGCAAGTCGGGAGCATCGACGTCGCAGTCGGCAAAGACAGCGTTTTTTGCAAGGGAGGCGAAGGCTGCCGCTATCGTCGTCTTCCCAGTGCCGCCCTTACCGCTTATTACGAGGATTTGCTTCATTTTTTTATTCTTTCAAATAGTTCAATGAATTTTTTCTTCCATTCGAGCATTTCATTTACGAATGGAATGCCCTCGGAGTAGAGCTCAGCTATCTTTCTGTCCTGGGGAATTCTCAGCAGGATTGGAATTCCGTCACTCTTGCAGAATTCCTCGGTTTCCTGGTTGCCTATGCCGTCCCTGTTTATTATGACTCCAAATGGAATTTTCAGGTTTCTGCATAACTCGACCGCAATCCTCAGGTCGTAGAGGCCAAATGGTGTCGGCTCTGTAACCAGGATGCAGTAATCAACGCCGGAAAGGGCTTCGATTACTGGACATGCGGCTCCTGGGGGAACGTCGAGGATTGTGGTCTTTTCCTCGTTGATTCTTTCCTTCAGCCTCTTTATCAGGGGCGTTGACATCGCCCCCCCTATGTTGAGAAGTCCACGCATAAATTCTATGCCGTTGCTGCCCCTCCCTATAATGCCAATGGTCCTGTCTTCCTCGTGGATGGCCCCTTGGGGGCAGGCCATCGTGCAAAGGCCGCAACCGTGACAAAGCTCCTTGAATACCATTGTGCTTCCGGGGATTGACGCTATGGCGTTGTATTCGCACAGTTTCGAGCAGAGACCGCAATGGGTGCATTTATCGGAGTCTATCACAGGGACGGGGATAGAAACGTCCTCGGCCTTCTCAAGCGCGATGTTCAAAAAGAGGTTGGAGTTCGGCTCCTCGACGTCGCAATCTATCAGCTGGACATTTTCGATGGAGAGCGCGAGATTTACAGCGACCGTAGTTTTTCCTGTCCCTCCCTTTCCGCTGGCTATTGCTATAATCATCTTTCGCCCCTATCCCCCAAATACGAGCCTCACAACCAGTATCAGCATAATGCCTGCAACAAAGGCAAAGAAGTGCAACAGACCTGTCTTAAGACTTTCTCCGTGCTTTACTTCGGGAATTAAATCCGAGGAGGCGATGTAAATGAAGTTTCCAGCAGCAAAGGGTAATAGGAATGTTATATCCATACTATTCGATAGAAAGTAGGCCAACAGAGCACCTGGGATTATGGTAAGTGCTGAAAAAAAGTTGAATACTAAAGCCCTGTATTTTTTCCATCCCCCATGGATTAGTATGCCAAAGTCACCCAACTCTTGAGGAATTTCGTGTACAGCGCATGCTATCCAGGTAGTTATTCCTACGGGTACACTGACCATGAAGGAGCTGGCTATAGCTAAACCACCGATGAAATTGTGTACGCCATCAGCTATCAGAATGAGATAAGTCACGGGCTTCTTATGCTCGCAGGGAACCTTGTGGCAGTGGTGCCAGTGCAGGAATTGCTCGAGCAGAAAGAAGATTGTGAATCCAAACAACAACCACAGAAACATATCAAGCCTGGGCCCAACCTTAACCATAGCCTCAGGAATTAAATGCAAAAATGCACCCCCTAATAAAGCCCCCGCGGAGAACGCTACCAGAGGAAGGAGTATCTTCTTCAGTAATTCCTCCCTTAAAAATAGAACGATAAGACCAACCCATGCCATCATGCTCATAGCAAAAGTACTTCCAATTATCCATAATAGTGTGTCCATTTTAAAACCTGAATAGTAGAATGATAGAATGAAGGAACCTGAATAAACCATCGAGTATTGATTCTTCCTCCCCTACAGAGATTATTGAAGTTGTTGCTTGCAGGGTTGTGGTGGTTAATGTACTTGTGTAGGTGCTCATGGTCGTTATCGAACTGGTAGAGGTGTAGGTTAAAGAAGCAACCGTGAAATTCACCCTTTTCCGGACTCCGTCAAAATTTGCCTCTGCGTAGTAATACCCGGCATGTTCGGACGTGAAGTAGAAGGTTCTTGACAGGCTCTCATTGAGGGGCGTGCTTCCAGTGCATTCGGAGCATTGAGCAGGAGAGGCTTTGGTATAGAGAACCTCTGCGGCAAATCTATTCGGTTCAATCTCCTGGTAGACCTCGAGCCTTCCGCCGATGGGCTTCTCGATGTCTATCTCCAGGTGCAGCTCTATTGTTTCGTTGATATTGAATTCCTCTTTGTCTGCTTCCAGTTTTACGGTGGTTGCGGAAATTCCCTGTATCAACAGAAGGATTACCAACAGCAGAATTGTCTTTTTCATTCCGGTCGCCTCCTCAATACCTCGGCCTTGTCGACGCCCTCAATCTCGGGCCTTTTGGAGGTATAAACTGTAACTGTATTCAAGTCCTTAAATTCCTTTGCTATCCGGTTCATCTCCTCTGAGGAGAGGGGTTTGACGGGGCATGGCCTCAGGGGGGTGTTGAGCTGGACCTCGTCGGGATAGAACTCCCTCGCCAGCAGGGCCATCTCATCCGCGTAATTTTTATTGTCTTCGATGAACATGATCTGGAGGGAGAACTTACCCTTGAACTCGTCCCTGAATTCCTTGATTCCTGAGAGGATTGAATTGAAGTTTATGTCTTCAGCCGGCCGGTTTAAGATTTCCAGTATCTCCTGGTTTGGGGCGTCGAGCTTTGCTATGACGTGGTCCAGCTTCTTCAGTTCGTTCCGTACCTCCTCCTGATGAAGGAGTGTGGAATTCGTCAGGATTGCGATTGGGATGTCTGTAAGCTCCCTTATTATGTCTATTGCCTCGCCCAGGTTCTTTGCGAGGGTCGGCTCGCCGGTTCCTGAGAGGGTTATGATGTCTATCTCGGCTTTTCCGAGAACCTCCCCCATGTCTTTCCTGACCCTTTCCAGGTCGATGAAATCCCTTCTCTCGGTGGTTTTGTGGGTTGTAGTG
>JAHIKS010000075.1 GCA_018897475.1 Candidatus Altarchaeota archaeon | reverse complement strand
TAACCTTCTCCAGTTTCTTTCTGCTCTTCTTCAGTTTCTCCTTAGTTTCATATACTTCTTCCTTGATTAGCTCCTTTTGGCTCTTAATGATTCTTTCGGCATCATTTATTGCAGCATATGAGTATCTTGCATTCAGGCTGAACTTCGCCATAACCTCTTTCTTGAGTTCATTCAACTTACGTTCTTCTAGCAATCTGTTGAAGCTGTATCGTTTCGTAGACTGGTAAACTCTCATCAGATTGTCTATCTGCTCTTGCTCCTCTTTTTCTAGTTTCGGTAGGGTACCCCTAAGTGTTAGTTGCATTTTCTTTAACTTCCCAGCCATTCATTAGCGATTTATCGTAGGATATCAAAATGTTTGTGCTAGAGCACCGGAAAAGTGTTTATATTATTGTAGTGCCTAACTTTTTGTAGTGCCTCTCTTCCATTTCCGGTATCAAGCAGCATTCAAGATATTCTTGTTCATACCTCTCAAGTTCCTTCTCAGACGGATGATGCCTGAGATAGCATCCTTCCAGTTCAGTTTTTGCATTCATCTTCTTTACCTCCGGTGGCGAGACCACCACCTCTACACAGACCCAACCCCATTCGGGCTGAGCCCTAAAAAATAATGGCGGGTGAGCCCTCCAAAAACAAAGAAGAAATGGAAATATGTTTTGTGGAGAGGGTTTGCGGTTTCGCAAGAAACCGACAAGCCAGAACCACAAATTGAAATGCACTTAAAGGGGCGGAAGCCCCTTAAGGCATTTCAAAATATTTCCTTGTCAAACTTTTCCTGACATGGGCTCAACCAGCCTTAACGGCTCAGCCCGACAGGAAAGGGGAGTTTGAGGGGGAAACCAGAGGCGGTGTCCCCCTCAATGCGGCAAAAGTTTCTATAAAACAAGATGCCAATGGAAGGTCTGGAAACCAATTGGCGGTTTCCATGGGGAGACTTTAGGAAAGGCGAGTTTGAGGAAAAGCCCCAATGACCGTATTGTCCCCTCAAGCGGCAAATGAACCTTGCAAATCAAGAAGCAGTTGAATAAATACTTTACGCTCTAATTAGTCTTACCGTCCCGGCAGAGAGCAAAGACTGACGAGCGGGCACTCCCCGCAGAGCGGTTTTGTTTTGCAATAATTCTTTCCCAGCTCGACAATCAGCGCGTGGAACTCCCGGTAGAGACCGACGTCTTCAGGGAGATTATTCTCAAAAAAATATTTTAGTTTATCATACTCTATTCCTTCCTCCACAAGCCCCATCCTTGAGAAGATTCTTTTCGTGTATGCATCCACGACGAAGCTCGGCTTTCCTGCGGCATAGAGAACTATCGAGTCCGCGGTCTCGGGCCCTATGCCCCAGATGGAGAGGAGCTGCTCTCTCAGCTCATCTTGGGGGAGCCCAAGGAATTCACTCAAGTCTTTATAATTTTCAAAAAGAAAATTTGTGAATTCCCTGAGCTTCCTTGCCTTTGAGTTGTAGTAGCCGGCGGGCCTTATCAGCCCCTTCAGCCTTTCTTCGTTAACGCTGTGAATTCCCCCCGGCTCCAGCAGATTATTCTCCCTCAGGTTCGCAATGGCCTTTTCGACGTTCTTCCAGTTCGCGTTCTGCGTGAGAATCGCCCCGACGATGACCTCGAACTCCGTCTCGGCTGGCCACCACTGCTGCCTGCCGAAATGCTTCAGCAGCCTGTCGTGGATGTCTAATAAATCCTTCTTCATTTCAAATGTGATATGGAAACTCCCCCTTTAGTGGGGAGAGGAAATGTCACCCATTATCTTTCTCACTTTTCTAGTGCTCTCCCACAAAGTATCTAGAGTGCTTGGTTAGATAGTTAATCATGGTAGGCCTTACCAAGACCATACGAATACCTTTGCATGAACCCAACAAAGGGAAATATGACTCCCTCATCAATACTCTTAATCGCTATTCTGAGTGTATCAACTTCCATCTTGACGGTGCTTTCCTTTATGCCGATTCCAAAGAGGAGCTACATGAACTCTGCTACCACTCCTCAAGATTGGATGGTCTGTCTGCCAACCTTGTCCAGTCGGCAAGAGACCGCGCCCTTGAAATGTATTGGAAGGGATGCACTCATACGTCTAATGTACCCCTTCGTTTAAATCAGCGAATCTTCAAACTCGTTCTTCGTGATGATACTCTTAATCTTATTGGTATCACAACAATTAATGGCAGGATATATGTGCCTCTTCCACCCTATCTTCGACCTTACCAGAAGCGGCATCTAAAGGACATAACTTCTGGAAAGGCGACCTGTAACTCTGCCGAACTTGTCGACAGAGAGGGCGACCTGTGGATCCATCTCTTCGTCAAATATGAACTTGACAAACCTCAATATCAACCCAAGACCATTATCGGAGTCGACTTGGGAGTATCCAAGCTGGCGACGGTGTCCGTTCTTAGTAAGGATGCAGTGAGCAAAGTCAACTTCTTTGATGGCTCTGAGTTGAGATTTAGACGGAAGTGCTACAAGCGAAGCCTGAGCGAGTGGCAATCCAATGGAAATGATGCAATGGTTAGAAGGTCGAAGGGCAAAATATCAAACCTTTCAACCCACCTAAATCACTGCATCAGCAAATGGATTGTCTCCCTAGCGAAGCAATACTCTGACCCAGTGATTGTCATTGAGTCCCTGAAGGGTATCAGGGAACGAATCAAATATTCCAAGCGAATGAATGCTGAGCTGCACTCCTGGTCCTTTGCCCAGCTCCAGAGCTTTATAGAGTATAAGGCCCTGGAAAAGGGCATTCGGGTTGAGTATGTGGATGCAAAAAACACATCTAGGATGTGTTGTAACTGCGGACACAGTCATAAGTCGAACCGCAGGGATCAGGCACATTTCAAGTGCTTGGAGTGTGGTTATGAAGCTAATAGTGATTTTAATGCTTCCGTCAATATAGTTAAAGTCTTCCGTGAGAAAGCACCCACTCAGCCTACATGGTTGGGTGGACGGGGCGAACTAAACCGCCCTTGATCTGGCTTACACCTGAGCCACAAGCGTTGAAGGATAAGTCGGACTAAAAACGCCAGCCCCTTTTGGGGCTGGTAGTTTACAATAAATAGAATATGGACTGCGCCAATAAAGAGAGCAACGAGAAGGACTGCTCATGCACATACACGGACTGCGAGAGGCACGGAATATGCTGCCAGTGCATCGGCTATCACAGGGCCGAGGGAGAGCTTCCGAACTGTTTACGCCAATAGCTTCTCGATAATTCTGTCTGCGAATTCCCCGGCTGCTGCCGGACCCCTGGCCGTTATTATGTTCCCGTCAACGACGACATCCTCATCCAGGTAATTCGCGCCCTTTTCTCTCAGGATATCCGGCGCATTCGCGCTGCCTGACACGGTGGCGTTCTTCCCCTCCAGTAGCCCGGCGTTCGCCAGTGCGGCAGGAGCAAGGCATATGCTCGCCACAATCTTTCCTGCACCATATGCATCCTTAACCATCTGATGCACCACCTGGTTGTCCCACAGATGTGCCGGAGAGCCGGAACCTCCCGGAATAACAAGGGCATCAAAGTCATCAACAGAAACCTCGTCCACCGTAGTCTCCGGGGTATAGCTCATCCCAAGCATTCCTTTGCACTCGCCTTCAACAAGGCCTGCAACGGTAACCTCGACCCCGGCGCTTTCCATCCTCTCCTTCGGGACGGCAAATTCCTCGTCCCTGAAGCCATCTGGCATCAGGATAAACAGAGCTTTCATGGGAATATATTTGATAATATAAAATAAAACAAGAATCAGACTAATCTAACCGCGTCTAAATTCTGCGGCGCCGAAGCCTCGAATCCAAACATCTCCTGGAGTGTCATCGCAAGGTTCATGCACTTCTTGCTCTCGCCGTGCATAATCAGCGCCCTCTTCGGCTTTGGCGTTATCTTCTTCGCATAGCCGAGGAGCTGCCTTCTATCCGCGTGGCCCGAGAAACCGTCTATGGTTTTGACATCCATATTGATCTTAAGGTTGGTCATCTTGCCGTTCTTCTCTATGGCCAGTTCGTTGAGGCCGTTCTGGAGTCTTTTTCCAAGGGAGCCCTCGGCCTGGTATCCCACAAAGGCCAGGACGTTGTTCGGATCCTCTGCAAGGTTCTTGAAGTATTCTACAGATGGACCACCAGTCATCATTCCGGACGTTGCCAAAATTACACAGGGATCCTCGCTTTCGATTATCGAATGCCTCTCCTTCGGCTTGACCCTCTCGAAATTGTCCATCAGGAAGGGGTTCTGCCCGTTGAATATCCTCTTTTTTATATTGCCTTTGAGGTGCTCCGGGTAGGACGTGTGTATTGCAGTCGCTTCCCATATCATGCCGTCGATATAGATTGGAATGTCAAGCCCCTCATAGCGCGAGTAGTTCTCAAGGACCATCATGACCTCCTGGGACCTTCCTACCGAGAATACCGGAACCAGTACCTTGCCCTTTTTCTTGATTGTGTTCTCTATGGTCTGAATCAACTCGCTCTCCGAGTCCCTCCTCCTCGGCTGGATGTCATAGCGGCCTCCATAGGTGCTCTCCATTATGAGCGTTTCAACCCTGGGGAATTCGAAGTTCGCGGCCTCCAGAAGCCTGGTGTCCCCGAATTTGAGGTCACCGGTATAGACAAGATTATGAAGCCCCTCGCCGATATGCAGATGGACTACTGAAGAGCCAAGGATATGCCCTGCATTGTATAGGGTAAGGCGCATGTCTGGCGTAATGTCGGCAACCTCCTCGTAGTCCAGGGTTATGGTGTGCTTTATTGTAGACCTTACATCCTTTGAAGAGTATGGTAGCTCTCTATTCTCCCTTTCCCCGATTTCGACAGCATCCAGCTGCAGGAGAGTCATTAAATCCCTTGTGGGTTCTGTGCAGTAGACTGGGCCCTCATAGCCGTACCTATAAAGAAAAGGAATAAAAGCGCAATGATCGAGATGCGCATGCGAAACAATGACGGCGTCCAGCTGGTCTATGGCTATTTTAGATGCCCTGAAATCCGGGAATCTGTTGCTGTCCGAGGCAGCAACGTTGATTCCGCAGTCGATAAGGACATTACTATCCGGAGTCTGCAGCAGGACGCATGAACGCCCGACCTCCCGTGCCCCTCCAAGAGGCATCACCCTTATCCAGTCGCACTCCGCATCCGGCTTACTGTAAATCTTCTTGCCAATGGAGCGAAGAATCTTCTGCCTTTCAGCGCCGCTTTCGAACAGAATCTTTCTGGTTCCCCTGATTGTTTCAGACACGATTGGGGGCTTCCTCAGTAGCTTGGGAATCCAGCCGGTCCTCTTTGTAATCTCATCCAGCGTGGAGCCACGCTTTCCGATGACAAGCCCGAGCTTCTCCGCCTCTATGTAAATCTCCCTGAAGTCCTCGTCGAACTCGATTCCTGTAATGTTCGCCTCCTCCGGGATTATTTCCCTGACTATCTCTCTTGCCTTTTCGGGCTCTGTCATCCCCCCGGCGTTCGGCCTTATGATAATCCTCTTCTTAAGGATGGTGGCAAGCTTCCTGACCTCGTTATTATTATCGATGAAGAAGTTAAGGTCGTCCGTGTAAAGTATTATCTTCGGCCCTTCCACGTCTACCTTCGTTATCTTTCCCTCAGGAGCGTTCTCATCCACCAGTTGCTTTATGTCCTTTAATTCCAAAGTATGCCTCTTCTCTCTTAAACCGATTTAATTCTGACAGATAGAATCTACAACAACGATTCAATTAGTTTTCATATTGTAATGTCAGCAAAATTCTAGGTGGTTAATTCACCAGAAGCGTGATTTTTAGGAGTTGTTGCCGTCCATTAAAGCGTCTATCTCCTCTTTTGTGTACTCCTTGAAGCCGTCCTTTGTTATCGTAGCGAGGCCTATGCCGTCTCCCGTTGCGGTGTCGCGGGCCATGGCGGACTTCAGGGCCCTCAAAGCCACGGGAATGTTCTCGTCCACGCTCTTCTCATGGGAGTACTGCAGTTCCAGAACTCCATAAGCCACGGGCGAACCAGAGCCGGAAGAGGCCATCTTCTCCTCGATAAGCCCCCCTATGGGGTCAAGAGTGAAGAGCCGTATATCTGTGTCCATCCCGGCAATGACAAGCTGCACAAGGTATGGGAATATCTTGTTCCCCTGGAGAATATTAGCCAGTAAACTCGCAACGGCATTGGCGGACATCTTCTTCTTGTTGTTCATCTCGTAAAGCGATGCTTCTGCCCGTATTACCCTCATCAGCGCCTCTGCATCCCCGACGGAGCCTGCAACGGTCGCCCCTACGACATCGTTTATGTTGAATATCTTCCTGGCATCCTTGCTTGCGACGAAGGATCCCCAGGACGCTCTCTTGTCTGCGACTAATACAATTCCATCAGAGCATGTCAACCCTATCGTAGTGGTTCCTTTAAGTATTTTTGATTCCAAAGAAATCGCCTCAGAACTTCGATATATTATTAAATTAAGCCTTTAAAAAGGGGCTCTAACCGCCTGCAACAACCCCGGTACCCTGCGAATTCATAATCGACTGGAGCTCTTCCCCCAGACTCTTCAGCTTCTCCGTCAGCTTCTTTTCCTGGATCTCGAGAATCTTTATCCTTGCCTCCGCAGTCTCCTTTTCCTCGGCAAGGTCCTTCTTGCTCTTCTCCATGTCGGTTTCCATCATCAGCGGCCCCGAGACCTTGTAGACCTTACCCTCCTTCATCTCACCCAGGTCCTCGAGAGCGTTGTCTATGTCCCTTGCTCTCATGATGAACTGCTGCTTCTGTGAAACTATCATCTGCAGCTGCTGTTGCAATGACTGGAACTGCATGACCTTGTCCTGCACCTGTGTCGGAATTTCGGGAGACATTTTATTCTATTAAATTACAGCACATAATAACCCACCGGAGGTAGGTGTTTATGGCCGCTCTCATTGCCGAGAGGTCCTTTGCCCTGACGAGAATTCTCAAGCCATGGGAAAATTCCTCCAGCTCTATCTCGGACCTGTGCATGGATTCGTTCTCCGTTTCCAGTGCAAGGGCCCTCTGGCAGACAGCCACCTTCTCATCTGGCAGCCGCAGCTCTATCATGAGCTCGTTCATTTATCTTGCAATAACCGTCTTCGAGGTTTGGGGTCTCCTCTTCACCCAGATGTTAGACCTCTTCTCCCTGCACTTTGTGCACTTGAGCTTGTGCTTCACTATGTAATCGTAGTCAACCTCGGAACCGCAGTTTATGCATACGTAAGTCATTTTGATTTATTCTCGGTTTTTGATTCTGATTCTTCGGGCTGCGAATCCTCTACCTCCTGCTCAGGAACTGCGTCCTCCTCGGGAGCTGCTTCATCTGGCGCAGGGACAGTTTCCTCTTCTTCCTCAGGCGGTGCTGCTTCCTCGACCTCCTCAGATGGAACACTCTCCTCTTCCTCGACCGGAGATGTCCCCTCATCAGGAGCATCGCTGACCTCCTCGACCGGAGCCGTCTCCTCTTCCGCGGCAGGGGCTGCCTCATCAGTTTTCTTCTTGGCAGCAGCCTTTTTCACCTTCTCCTCATTTGGCGCTACCTCAACCTTCTCCATCTCAGGTTTCTTTATGGATGTGGCTTTCTTCTTCGTTACGGTATAGTACGCTCCCCCTGTGAAAGTGCTCCCGCAGAACCTGCACTTCCATATCCCTGAGGCAATTCTCTTGACCTTTTTCCCGCAGGAGGTGCACCTGTTCTGCTTGGCCTTGTCCTCTATCTTTCTGACCTCTCGCCTTATCTTGCCGCCTATTCTTGGGCCGTACCTGCCGACACTTCCTACTTTCTTTGTTCTTGCGTACATGATAGAGATACTAATATCGATTAGCAATATAAAAACTAGGGGGTGAGCCTGTGCCTGTCCCTGGGGAAGAGAACGACCTCCCTTATGGGCAGACCCAGGAGCTGCATCATCAGCCGGTCTATGCCGAGGCCGAAACCGCCGTGGGGCGGCATGCCATACCTGAACGCATTCAGGTAGAATGTGAAATTATCCGGGCTGAGCTTGTGAAATTCCAGCCTCTCCGAAAGCAATTTATAGTCATGGACCCTCTGCCCGCCCGAGGATATCTCCACCCCCCGGTAGCCAAGGTCGAAAGACCTCGAATACTTTTCGTCCCTCGGCATGGTATAGAATGGCTTCATGTCTAGGGGATATCCCTTTATGAAATACAGTTCCGTGCCATCCCTTCTCATTATCTCGCCGAGTAGCTTCTCCGATGCCGTGTCAAGGTCCTCGCCCCATGGAATCTCCTTGCCCTCCTTTCCAAGGAGCTCCAGCGCTTCATCATAACCTATCCTCCTGACCGGGCTCTCAGGGACTGTAACCTCTTTCTTCAGAATCGACAATTCCTTTTCGCAGAGGCTCGCCTCCCTAATCATCGCAAGGACGAGGCCCTCCAGGGCGTTCATGACGTCCTCCTCATCTTTGATGAACGCCATCTCCAGGTCGAAGGCCGAAATCTCGTTGAGGTGCCTCCTCGTGTCGTGCTCCTCGGCCCTGAAATAGGTCGTTATCTCAAAGATCCTGTCGAAGCCCGTGGCCATCATCATCTGTTTGTACAGCTGCGGGCTCTGTGCCAGAAAGGCCTCCCTGTCGAAGTATGATATGGGAAAGAGGTCGGTGCCCCCCTCTGATGCCGAGGATATTATCTTCGGTGACGTAATCTCGATGAAATTCTCGTTCGTGAGGAATTCCCTGCCCGCTCTCATTATTTTGCTCCTGAGCCGGAATATTGCCGAGACCTGGGGCTTCCTGAGATCCATGAACCTGTTGTTCAGCCTCGTGTCCATGTCGGCATCCACCTTCTGCGTGACATCCAGCGGCAAAGGAGAATCGGCCTTGCTCAGGACCTCAATGCCGGAAGGAGATATCTCGATGCCTCCGGGAGCCCTGTCGTTTCCCTTTACCTTTCCATTGACCTCTATGACAGACTCCCTGCTGAGCGAATCTACAAGCTCCAGAACCTTCTCATCGGTATCGCCCTTCTTGGCGGTTATCTGGATGAATCCCTCCCGGTCCCTGAGAACGATGAACTTCAGCTTGCCCAGGTCCCTGAGCTCGTGGACCCAGCCCGCAAGCGTAACATCCTTGCCGTCCATTCCCTGAGTTATCTCTATTGAGTAGTGCGTTCTCATTCTTATTCTATTGGACTCTTTATTTTAATATTGTAACTATCCAACTTCTTATCTTACTCTCAAATCGGGTCTACTTAGATATTTCTTCACCCCTTCAGGATTCCATATCCACGCTATATGCCCCTCTCTATCCCTTGCTATCTTTCCTGATTTCTCCAGGTAATCAAATACAACGGAGTATGTCTGGTACATCATTTTCCTTGGAAGGTTCTCCCAGAGACTCTTCTTCTTGTACTCTCCAGAGTGCTCCCTTATGAACTCCTCCACCATGAGAACGGTATCCAGCCGCGGATAATGTAGAACTTCCATGTTATAATATAGGTTATATAAGTTTATATACCCTGAATTATTCGAAAAGAATCTCAATCTCACCATCCGTGAGGGACTTTATCAGCTTCTCCATCTCCTCGGGGCTCATCCTCAGTTTCTTCTTGTCCTTGCTCCTGACTCTCACCCTTTTGGTGGTCGAGCCGTCCGGCTTAAAGACGGTATTTATCCCGAGGACCTTTACAGGAGCCACGAAGTCGTGTATCGTCTCCTCGAGAGAGCCCCTTCCAATCACTTTCAGCTGCTTGCCGAGCTTGTCGGAGAGAATCTTTAGGTTGTCACCGCCCTTCCCTATGAAGTTACCTATCTGGTCTTTTGCTGTGACCACTATTATGACGTTCTCAGTGTTTATGGCGTGGTCGAAACCTATGTCCTGTCCCAACTCGTGCAGAATCTTGGACAGCTCCACGTCAGTTTCCGATATCTTCCCCTTTTGCAGTTTCGATTCACAGGCACTGCAAAGCACTCCACTTTTTGCGCAAATCTCGCATATTGGCAAAACCATATTTACACCCGAAGTATGTTCTACTACAGATAATAATAAAATGAAAATTAAAAAAGGAAGGTGGGAGCTAATCTCACCTGGTTAAGGTTATCTCGATGGATGAGACCTTTATAGTGCCCTCGTCGCCCTGAAGCTCCTCTGTTGCTATCACTATGTCGGACGTACTGACTCCCTGGACAAACCGCTGCCTGACAATCTCGGCAACATCAACAGCTCTAGAAATCGCCCTGCCCCTTGCCTTCACAATAACAGAACTCTCGCCGTTGTTGAATTGTGTAACAACCGCAAGGACGTAGGCCATAACTCCCTTCTTTCCAACAAACACCGTATTGTCGTTTCCTGTTCTTGTTTCTATGTTGTCATCCATTGTATCCACCGTCTCTGTTTTTTGGTTAACCTGATTGAATTCACTCGGTTATCGTTATATTGAAAATCAAAGATTTTCAATAAATCAAAAATTCGCAAAGCGAATTTTTCATTTCGCCCCAACCGGACAGGTTGTCTCAGAACCGCAAAATCGGTTCATATTTCGAATCCAGAGATTCGAAATAAATTGCAAATCTCTGATTTGCAATTCGCTTTGTGCCACGCGGCCGAACATTCGGTTCGGGCGTGTGTTCGGTGCTAATGAAATTCGCTGAAAGCGAATTTGATTTATTGCAAATCGCAGATTTGCAATATCGCACCGACACATCTTC
>JAHIKS010000074.1 GCA_018897475.1 Candidatus Altarchaeota archaeon | reverse complement strand
TTCATTCATCGATGAGATGGGTTATGCCAACCGCTCCGAGGCCATCCGCGACGCGGTCCGCGAGTACATCCTGAAGAACGAGCTGAAGGGGGAGAAGGGAAATAGAGTGGGGGTAATCTCCATAATCTACGACCACGACGTCCACGGAGTCAACGACGTCCTCATCGACCTGCAGCACAAATTCCATGACGTAATCCAGAGCTCAACCCATCTGCACTTAGACCACCACAACTGCCTCGAGCTAATCCTCGTGAAGGGAGAGGCCGGCAAGATAAACAAGATAAAGAACCGCCTAACATCCGTGCCGGGAGTGAGGCATTCTGACATGCTTATCACAGGCACCGTGAATTACTGATTTTAAGCGTTATATTCCAAGTAATATAACGATTGAGCATCTGTAGCGAAATGGCTAAACTATCTGACTCCCAGGGAATCACCAATCTCAGGGTTTCCGTAACGCAAAGGTGTAATCTAAACTGCATCTACTGCCACCGGGAAGGGGAGAATGGCTCCGGCAGGGAGATGAATATCGGGGAGATAGGGCGGATTGTAGATTGCGCAGCAGAGATTGGAATCAGGGGGGTGAAAATAACGGGAGGAGAGCCCCTGATGCGCGAAGATATAGCGGATTTGATAGAATGCATATCCAATACCGACGGAATTGATGAGGTATCCATGACCACCAACGGAACTTTATTGGAAAATTTAGCAAAGCCATTAAAGCACGCTGGTTTAGACAGAGTGAATATAGGCTGCGATTCTCTTTCCAGGACTCTAGATAAGAACAGGGATAATATTCTTCCCGGGCTCCTTGCTGCAAAAAAAGCCGGGCTTACCCCAATAAAGCTTAACATGGTTGTCCTTAGTGGCGTGAATGATCATGAAATAGGGGATATGATCGGGTTTGCAAGAGAACACCGGGCCATTTTGCAGTTAATAGAGCTAATCCCTCTGAACAAACCCGTCTATGACAGATACAAATTCGCTCTGGAAGGAATCGAGAATGAATTGAGCAAGAATGCAAAAGGGATTACTACCAGAAAAATGCAGTCCAGAAAACAATACATCCTGGATGATGTTGTGGTGGAGGTGGTACGGCCCAGTAGGGAATTTTGTATGAACTGTAATAAAATCCGACTTACCAGTGACGGCAAGCTGAAACCATGCCTCATGAGGGACGATAACCTTGTTGATACGAATAACGGGAAATCTCTGAATACCCTATTTCTTGAGGCCATAAACAAGAAGGAACCATACTATGAAAATTGATAAAAAGATTTTGATGGGTTTGATTTTGATTGCAATTATCGCTGGATGTATCGAAAATGAAGAAACGCAAAAGACAATTATGGTCTTCTGCGGGTCTGCAAGCAAACCTGCGATGGAAGAAGCAGCAAGGATCTTTGAAGAGAAAACAGATATAAAAGTTGAATTGAATTTTGGCGGTTCTGGAACTATGCTTTCTCAGCTAAAAATGTCTAAACAAGGCGATATATACAGCTCTGGCTCGCCGGATTACATGATTAAAGCAGAAAAAGATGGTGTTGTGTATCCAGAAACTGTGAAGAAAATCGTTTATTTGGTTCCAGCGATTTGTGTGCAAGAAGACAACCCCAAGAACATCCAGTCTCTTGAAGACTTAACAAAACCGGGGGTAACAGTTGGAATATGTGCCCCTGAGAGTTGTTGTGTCGGGGGATATGCTGTAGAGATATTGGAGTATAATAATATGTCAGAAAAAGTTAAACCCAACATTATTGTACATGCTGAGAGTTGCTCTAAGACTGCCACATTGATTGTAATGGATAAGGTTGATGCAATCATGGGATGGAGGGTATTCTCAGAATGGACACCCAACGATACAGATGTGGTTTACCTGAAACCCGAAGAGTTGCCAAGTATCGCTTATATCCCCATAGCAGTTTCAATCTACACAAAGGATAGAAAAAGCGCCCAGAAATTTATAGACTTTCTGGTTTCAGAGGAAGGTCAGAAGATTTTTGCAAGATATGGTTATATAGCAACTGAAGAAGAAGCCAGAAAATATGCTCCGAATGCTCAAATTGGCGGCGAGTATGAATTACCTGATAATTGGAAAACGTAACCATGAATGTATTTAACGGCATTTTTGGTGAAAGAATTTTCAAGGCAGCGACCTTAAGTGCGCTTATATTCTTTATTTTATTTCTTGTAGGAATTGTCGTGTCTATGATATGCTACATAAGCTCTGATAGATTTATATCCATATTATTCTCTAAAGAGATAATATTTGCGATAAAACTAAGTTTGATAACTGCTACAATAGCAGTTTTAATCTCCGTAGCAATTGGTATCCCGGCTGCTTATGCATTATCACAAACTGAATTTTGGGGTAAAGACATTATTGACACGATACTTGATTTGCCGATAGTAATATCGCCAATCGCTTTAGGTGCTGCTCTTTTGATTTTCTTCAGTACCCCAATAGGTTCAGGAATAGAGGAACATGGCATAAAATTCGTCTTTGTGATTCCTGGAATAATTTTGGCACAATTTGTTGTTGTGAGTGCTCTCTGCATCAGGCTTATGAAATCCACTTTTGATGCAATAGGCTCAAGATATGAGGATGTTGCAAGAACTCTTGGGTGTAACAAATTTCAGGCACTCTTCAAGGTTACACTACCCCTAGCTAAAAACGGACTTTTAGCGGCAGGCATTCTGACATGGGCTCGTGCTATCGGGGAATTTGGAGCAACAGTAACACTCGCTGGAGCAACAGCGATGAAAACAGAAACTCTACCAATTGCTATATTTTTAAGCTTGGCATCGGCAGATGTTGAAAAAGCAATTGCAGTAATCCTTATATTGATTATAATTTCAATAACATCGTTATTTGCTATCAGAAAAATTGCAGGGAGTGGGTGGTCGATATGATAAAAATTCATGACCTTGATGTTGATGTTGGCGAATTTCACTTAAGAGACATAAATATTGAAATAAAGAAGGGGGAATATTTTGTAATTTTGGGGCCCACAGGAAGCGGGAAAACCGTACTTGTTGAGTGTATGGCTGGGATTCATAATCCATGCAAAGGAGAAATATGGTTTAACGATGGGAATGTTACCCTGTTAACGCCAGAGGAGAGAGAGACCGGTTATGTACCTCAGGACTATGTTCTGTTTCCTCATCTAAATGCTTTGGAAAATATTCAATTCGGACTGAAAATTAAAAATCATTCAAAAAAAGAGATAGAAAAAAGGGTGGGGGAAGTTACCAACCGTTTGAATATAAAAAATATACTCTATCGTCAAAATCCAAAAACGCTATCAGGAGGGGAAAAGCAGAGGGTCGCTCTGGCAAGAGCACTAATAATTAAACCAAGATTATTGATTTTAGATGAGCCCCTTTCTGCTCTTGATCCAAGAACTCATGAGGAATTGCAGAGAGAATTAAAAAGAATTCACAAAGAAATAAAAACCACAACAATACATGTAACCCACGATTTTGAGGAAGCAATATCTCTTGGCGATAGGATAGCGGTTATGAATAATGGGAAAATCATACAAATTGGAACGCCTGATGAAATATTCAGGAAACCAAAAACAGAGTCTGTGGCTAAATTTGTCGGTGCAGAGAACCTGTTTAAAGGAAAAGTAATTTATAGTGATAATGGGAAGGGGATAAGTAGAATCAGGATTCATGGCATGGATACAAATATTTTTTCTCTAACAGAAAAAGTTGGAGCGGTTTATGTTTCAATCCACCCAGAGGACATTGTATTATCAGAGGCGGTATGCAAATGCTACAACGATAAAAACATATTAAAAGGCAAAATTGTTAATATCATGGATAAAGGCAGTTTGGTTAGAATTATTGTTGATGTCAGCATACCATTGACTGTACTCTTAACCAGAAGAGCATATCTTGAAACAGAATTAAAAAAGGGATCAGAGATTTATGTTATTTTTAAAGCAATGAATGTGCACGTATTTTAATTTAACTAACAAACAAAAAGAATATGAAAATTAACATGATAGACGTCTCAGCAAAGGAATCCATCCCAAGAACCGCAACTGCAGAGGGCAGGATAGTATTGAAGAGTAACACCCTAGAAAAAATCAAAAATAATCAAATAAAAAAGGGCGACCCGTTAATCGTCGCTGAGATTGCCGCCATAAATGCGGTGAAAGAAACCCCCAGAATTATCCCGCTGTGCCATCAGATTCCGATATCGGGGATTGAAACCAATTTTGAGATAAATGACGATTCAATCACGGCAAGGGTTACAGTCAAGGCTGTGGCAAAAACCGGCGCTGAAATGGAAGCAATTGTTGGGGTGAATACTGCATTAACAACAATCTGGGATATGGTTAAGTATCTTGAAAAGAATGAAAACGGGCAATATCCGCATACTCTGATAGAAAAAGTCAGGGTTGTGAAAAAAACAAAAAATGAGCCATAAACGTCACAAAAAGAATGCCCCGGAAAGCGTTAGAGTTGCTGTTGTAACTGTAAGTGATACCCGAACCAAAGAAGATGACTCATCCGGCAGGATAATAAAGGAGACTCTGGCCGAGAATGGCCACCGGGTCGTGGAATACGATGTCATAAGGGATGATGCGAGAATGATAAGGGAAAAAATAGAGCACATACTCTCCTCCGATGTTGATGTCATAATCACAAATGGTGGCACCGGGGTATCCAAGCGGGACGTAACTGTTGAGGCCTTGCAGGGACTCATTGAAAAAGAACTTCCCGGCTTTGGGGAGCTTTTTAGGTACCTGAGCTACAAGCAGATAGGTGCTACGGCAATCCTTTCAAGGGCCTTTGCAGGCGTCTCAAAAGAGAAAGCAGTAATATGCCTGCCCGGCTCGAAAAATGCCGTGACGCTTGGCATGAATTTCATTGTTGGTGAACTCGGGCATCTCGTATGGGAGGTGAGGAAATGACATCTCTCAAGAAATCTGTTTTATACAGAATCTATTCCCTCATCATCATGGGCGCTTTCTTTTATTTCATTACGGGTTCGGTTAAACAGATGACATTTTTTGCACTTGGGATTGAGATTGTTAAAACAATCCAGTATCACGTATTCGAGGTTTTATGGAGCAGGTTCCCTTAAAATGATTTTCAGGAAGCTATCAACGATTGAGGAGGCTAGAAAAATTCTGAGGGCAAACGCAAGGAAGGTTGGATGTGAGACGATTGAGGTTAAGGAGTCCCTGGGCAGGGTGCTTGCGCAAGACGTGGTATCAGGAATTGATGTGCCCCACTTCAAAAAAGCCGCCATGGACGGGTTTGCTGTGAAGTCACAGGATACAGTTGGAGCAGGTGAAACCAATCCCGTCAACTTGAGGATGATCGGCCGGTTATATGCCGGAGAAATTCCAAAAAAGAGGCTCACGAAGGGAACATGCATCGAGATTGCAACGGGGGCGATGATGCCTGAAGGCTCAGACGCTGTTGTGATGGTGGAATATACGAAAGGGAGTGGAAATCTAATACAGATACAAAAGGAGGCCGGAAGAAACACACACGTAGTTCTAATAGGCTCAGACATCAAAAAGGGACAGGTTGTCTTGAGGAAGGGCCTGGTTCTCAAGCCCCATCACACGGCGGTGTTGTCTTCACTGGGACTGAAGGAAGTACGAGTCAGGAGAAGACCGAAGGTCGCTGTTTTATCAACCGGAAACGAACTACTTCATTCAGGCGAAAAACTTACCAAAGGAAAAATCTATGGAATAAACAACAGGGCATTAGCAGACGCGTTAAAGATTGCCGGGGCCTGTGTTGAGGATTTAGGTATGGTAGGTGATGATGCGAAAGAAATCAGAAAAAGGATTGCTTCAGCAATAGAAGACGTGGATTTGCTTTTGGTTTCAGGTGGCTCATCGGTCGGGAAGGAGGATTTGATGCCCGAAGTGATTTCAGGCC
>JAHIKS010000004.1 GCA_018897475.1 Candidatus Altarchaeota archaeon | reverse complement strand
TAAGAGTATAAAAAGCTTTCGTTTTTGTGGACAGGAACTGACTCAGAGAAAAAATCAAGAAAAATCAGCTAAATAGATACGAATAATCTAGAGATTTGTAGTGCCTAACTTTTAATCACTTAACAAACTTCCCAATCCCTCCCAGAAGTCTTACAATCTCAGGGAGAATTCCTGCTGACATTATTTTCACGTAGGTTGGGTCGTTACCTTTCTCATTTGCCTCTTTCCTTACCTGTCCAAGCCAGTAGCTCACCTGGGTCTCCTTGAGCCCCAGCTTTTTTGCAATCTCCCGGTGCTTGTAGCCCAGGCCCCGCAACTCCACAATCTGGGCCAGATGATAGTCGGACACCATTTTAGCTATACGTGTCTGTTTAGTTTCTTGTGGTGAAAAACGATAGGTTCTTAATATCCATCACCTAATATTTTGGTATGGCATCCCCGGAAGGGGGTGGTGGCTGTAAAGAATGTGAGAGGCTTCGCGAGGAGAATCGTGTTCTACATACAGAGTTGGATACTCTTTGCGAGGAGGTTCGTGTTCTACGCGAGCGTTTGAGTTCGCTTGAATCCTCCAGTGTTGGAAGGGCGTGGTTTAAGCCTTCACTGAAACCGGATTCGATAAAGAAGACGCCTGGAAGGAGGAGAGGTTATGAAGGTTCTGGACGACGAAGGCCAGAACATGTGGATGAAGTGGTTAATCTCGAACTTGATGAATGCCCACATTGTAAATCACCTATTAACGATTCTTTCAACATCCGCAGTAGGTTTGTCTGGGATGTTCCTCCACCATCCATGGTTCATGTTACAGAGTATAAAATACATAGGTACTGGTGCTGTAACTGCGGACGTAACGTCGAAGCTAAAGCAGATATGTTGCCGCGTTTCAGATTTGGTCTGGGAGTCTGGAGCTGGGCTTACGTCATGCACCACCAGTTGAATGTGAGCTTCGACAAAATAGTCTGGTGGATGCAGGAGGTTTGGAAGATGCCTGCTACTAAGTCTGCATTAACACAGGGACTAGATTCAATCGCAGACCGCCTGAAGCCCATATACGATGGCATGATCTCGGATGTTAGGGAGAGCCCCTACAGCCACGTTGACGAAACCGGTTGCCGGGTGAATGGCTATAACTGGTGGACCTGGGTGTTCAGGACGCAGGACAAAATAGTCTATCATACAGCACCAAGCAGAGGGAGCCAAGTACCGAAGAGCATACTAAGTGAGGACTATGATGGTGTGTTGGTGTGCGACAACTACTCAGCCTATAATCCCTTAGAATGCAGGAAACAAACCTGTTGGGTGCATTTGATAAGGAAGGCACGCGAGTATGCTGAAGATTTCCCATCCCATGAGCATAAGATGCTGTATCACAGGATACAGCGGATCTACCATGACATCAAGGAGTATCAGAAGAAGCCGCCACCTCAACAGGAACGAAAGAAATGCTACAGACAGTTTAAGCAGAGATTAACTAGACTCATCAACAAAAAATACGAGAGCGGACTCAGCAAAGAGGTAACAGAGAGGATAAAAAGACGACTCGACGACTACCTAACTTGTATAGAGCACCCTGAGATACCACCACACAATAACCCTGCCGAACAAGCACTTCGTAGTCAGGTAATGCACCGAAAGAACAGCAGTTTACGCAGCCATAAATCGATCCAGACGCACAACATACTACAGAGTTTACTACAAACGCAGCTACAAAAGACACCCAACCCAATAGAAGCCACAGAACAGATACTGCAACAGATCAACCACACAAAACTGAACTGACACGCTATACTAAGTATTTACTTTACTATACCTTATATCCACTTAGTATTACTAAGTAAATACATTTCCACTACCGAACAAACTCATGCAGCCGTTTAATCGCATAAATCTCTAAGTTTTCGATAATCCTTGCCTTGGGGGTAACCTAACTCCCGCCAAATCATAAATCTCTCTAATCCCCCCTTTAAAATAACTTATAATGTCTATCTTGAACTTGGTTTTAATTTCTTCATATGTTGGAGGATGGTCCACTTTATTTGATTTTTTTAGATAATCTATTACTCTTTCTCTGACCCCTTCTTTCTCCCAAATCGTTTTATTGGCAAATTTTCTATTGTATGGGACACCAGCAATTTTATACATCTCTCTTATGCCCCCGGGGAAATATAGTTTAGGTAAGCAACGAAACCTTCCCTGGATTTCCTTATAGGTGGGATAGCTGCCCTTTTTAGCCTCCTCTTGCACAAACTTGAGTATCCTATCCCTCAAAATACTTTTATCGCTTTGTCCTCCCATCCTGTGCGATGGCAATGAATATGGGTCAACTCCCAATCTTTGATAAACATCCTTCGTATTTGAAAAGTAGGTATTTAAATTTATCTTGAACTTCTCACATATTTCTCGTCTGCTAACGTATCTGCCTTTTTCCAATTCAGATTTAACATACTCTAAAACTCTTTTTCGTCCTAACTTTATTATATCCTCTTTACTATAACTTGTATAGGTATTTTTTATCCAATCTAAATCTTTCAATTCCTTATTCATTGCATATTCAATAAGCAACTTCCTAATGTCTCTTCCAATTAATAGACGAACATTTGAGGGTATCTCTTTGGACACAACACGATTTGTACTCGTCACTAAAAATCCATATGGACCTTTCAAATCTCGGATATATCTGCTAATCTGTTTAACTTCATCTCTCAAATAACTTTTACTGTTTTTTTCCTTACCAATTTTTCCAAATTTATGGTAGGCTTTAATCTCCACTGGAATTAATTTCCCAGATTTATACAAAACAATATCTGCTCCTTCTGGAGAAGATGGCCCAATTGATACTCTTTTAACTTCATACCCTTGTCGTTTAAAGATCTTTATGCAAATCTTTGTTAGCCTTTCCTCCTTTTCATATTTAATGAATGGGTTTGGTTCTCTTCTATACTCAACTCCAGCAGCAGAATATACCTCTCTTATCCCAGAGAACAACCCCTTTATATTCGTATGAAACTTCTCATCAAGCTCCATATACGTTGGATAGTGGCCTTTATCACTTCTTAATTTTACGTATCTTATTATCCCCACTCTAAGTTTATTTTTATCTCTAAGACGGTAAGGTAATTCAATCTGAGCTAGTTCATACAGATCCTTTATCCCTCCTGGAAAGTATTTCTTAAGCGAGGTATGGAAATGTTTTTGGATATCGTGTGATTTCAATAGTTCTCCTTTATTTGCACAATCTTTGAAGTATGCGAGTATCTCCCCCCTACCTTTCTGAATGTTCCTGAAAGGATATTTCTCTCTGATTGCAGAATTTATTGCCCTTCTTTTGTTCTCTTCAGGAGTAAAATCGAACTTACATAGCTTGTACAGTTCTTCAATATCTGAAAAAGAAGAATAAAAATTTACTCTACACTCTTTATCAATCTTTCTTATTGACGGAACCCTTCCCTGAACCCGATACTCCTTTTTAACAAAGTCAATAACCTTTTTTCTTATTTCACTCTTTGCAGAAATGTTGGATTTCATACTGTAAATAATTACGATTATGACTATAAATACTAAATTCTATAGGCATAACCATGCAG
>JAHIKS010000073.1 GCA_018897475.1 Candidatus Altarchaeota archaeon | reverse complement strand
TATTCTTTCGTGAATCCTTGCGAGCCTGACGATTTGCCTTAGTCTATTCTTTGAGCCTTTCTTCTTCCTTGAGAGTTTTCTCTGCCCTACCTTTAGTCTCTCCTCAAGTTTTAGTAGCTCATGAGGATGTTCCACCCTCTCTCCGTTGCTGTCTGTAAGGTAGTTTTCTATGTTCAAATCTAGTCCAACCACTTTACCTGTAGTGCCTAACTTTTCCAGCTCTTGCTCTACAGAAAAAACAGCGAACCATCTTCCGCTCTGCTCCCTCTTGATGTAGACCTGCTTTATTTTACCTTTTATCCTCCTGTGCAATTGGATAGGTATGCTCCCAATCTTGCTAAGGCGTAACCTATTATCAATAAGAGCAAATCCTGTCTGGTTGTATACGAAGGTTTTATATCTGCCATATTTCTTGAACCTGAGACTACCGACTTTCCTGCCCCTGGCTTTCAAACCACTAAGACCTCTCAGGTTGGAGTAGAGTTGCCAGAGGACGTATTGCCTTGTCTTGGAGTGGACATTCTCCAAAGTGGTGTGTTCCCTGACCAGAGACGGTATCTGAGCCTGCAGGTCGTATTTTGGTGGGACTTTCTCGGTTTTCTTCCACTCTCCCAGAAAATGGTTGTAGAGCTTCCTACAACTATCAAGCACTTCCAGCATCTCCATCTCTTGTGCTTTGCTTGGATAGAGTCTAAAGCGATAGTTTCTGTTCATTCTCAACTATCTTCCTCATAAGGTCTTTCCATTCATCTACTTGTAATTTTCCTTTCAACTGAATTAGACCATAGTAGACATCATCATCAAGTCGTATATGGATTGTTTTGACCATGATAACTATTATGGATTACAAGTATAAATACAAACCCAGCGTTTATTTTGTATATTTTGATATGATTTGCTCTCAAATGACATTCCTGTAGAACGTGATTTATTTCGATTTTCAATTGAAATACCCCACCGCTAAAGCATGTGGGCTTTCCCACTCAATCTGTTAAAAATTCACCGCATATTCCTGGGCCAGGCTGAAGTATTCCTTGCATAGCCTTTCCGCCTCGCCCTTCTCCTCCTGCCCGACCCCTGCATCAAACAGCTTGAAGCCGATGACCTTTGCCCTCACATAGGCCCTGTAGCATTTGTAGAAGTTCAGCAGGTCATGAACCCCCCCGTCCCTGCTGCACTCGACATAGCCGTCAACAAATGACTCCGAGAGGTCCTTCCTCTCCTTGAAGTCCAGGTCCATTCCAAGGAAGGCAATTTCAGCAGCAGTATCGGAGCAGCTGAAGGCTGGGTTGAACTCTATGGCGTCGAAGATGTATATCCTGCCATCAACAAAGATGTTCCCGGAGTGCACGTCGCCGTGGCACTCCCGTATCCTATTCGATTTAATTCTTTCATTGAACATTTTTGAATTTCCCTGCATGAATTCACCAACCGCCTTCTCTATCGAATCAAATAAATCCTCCGGAATCAATGAACCTCGCAGATTCCTTGTCTGCTCGAAGTTTTGGCTCCAGTTCGCCTTTATGGTTTCCAGGGAGCCATACGTGTTTATGCCTTCGCCAGTTCTCGCAGCCCCGTGAAATTCTGCAAGTGTTTTTGAAATTTCATCTATAACATCTCCATCAACTTTCCCCTCCTCAAGAAGCAAATCCATTCTCCTTTCCTGGGGGAGCTGCACCATCTTGACTGCGTAATCTATCGCATCGCCTTTGCCTTCGACATGCAGGCCGCCCGAATCACGCGTTATGGGAACAACATCAACATAGATGTCCGGGCAGAGCCTCCTGTTAACTCTCAGCTCCTCCTCGCAGTAGAACTTCCTCTTTTCAAGGGTTGAGAAATCCAGAAATTCAAAGTCCACGGGCTTCTTTACCTTGTAACAATATTTTCCTGTAAGGAAAACCCACGAGATATGGGTCTGGATGAGGCTGACGGAATCCACCCCCCTGGGATAGGACTCAGCTTTCATAAGCTCCTCAGCCATATCGAATTCAGCCATTCTGTCTTCTCCTGTCATACTTGAGAGCCAGGATATACACTATACCGATTACTGCAAATAATGCCATGGTCTTGAGCAGCTCATCTCCCAGGTTGCATCCCCCGCCCGTTGCAGGGATGGTTGTTTCAATCGGATATATCTCTTCCTGAACGGAAGTGGTTATTGCCAGGGTTGTTGTCGTGGTGCTGGATGATGTATTACTTGCGGTTATGGTTGTGGGGGTCGTGCTTGTTGGTGTTGTCGTGCTCGTGGTAGAGATAGTCTCTACCATCTTCGTCTGTCTGAACCCAAGAGTATATACCCTCCCATCCTCAGAACCAAAGACAATCTCGAGAAAGCCATCGTTATCCAGGTCTGCTACCGCGGGCGAGCCCCTTATCGAGCCGTTTGTTTTATATCTGAAGCCCGCGCTTCCGTTGCTGTCTATTACGTATAGGTTCATGTCATGGGAGCCGATAATTATGTCCGGGCGGTTGTCATTGTCTATGTCTGCAATCGCCGGGGAAGAAGAAATCTTTCCGTTTGTCGTATAGCCGAATATCTTCTCACCACCGTGATCTATCGCATATACGTTCCTGTCGAATGAGCCAAAGACCACGTCCATAAAACCATCGCCGTTTATGTCTGCAACCGCAGGCGAAGATATTATGCTACCCGAGCTGTTATAGTTCCACATCAGCGAGAATTTAGAGGTTTCTATATAGACAGTTTGACAACCCGAGGCATCGCACTGTCTGAAGGGCGCCCCCTGAACCGTCTCATACTGGAGCGCATAAAGGGTCCCATCGTCCGAGCCAACAATCAGCTCGTCCTTCCCGTTCATGTTTATATCTACTGCTGCCGGAGATGAGAGCACATCACCCCCCGTCTGGAATCTC
>JAHIKS010000072.1 GCA_018897475.1 Candidatus Altarchaeota archaeon | reverse complement strand
GGAAAACCAACGTGGTTCAGAAACTGGAGAAGTTAGTAGGGGGGGACTGGAACCAAATCTCAAGCGAGACGCGAAGCAACCCTTACAGGTTGCTAGCGTGTCAAATTCGGCAAAGCCGAATTTAACATCCCCGAGCCAGCCCCCCAGCTTCTTCAGTGCGTGACCGAAGAATGTGATAAAACATTTAACTATAAGTTTCTCTTTAAATTAGATGGATTAGATTCCTCTCATTGATTGAAAAGGAAATAAAATAGAAAAAAGAGGGGGCATCTACCCCTTCTCGTATATCTTCAGGGCCTCATCCACCGTCTTGTTTTCGACGGTTATTGCCGAGATTGCGTTGCACATGCTTATCGCCTCCTTGAGGCTCTTCTGGTGGATGTTTCTCCCCGTTGCATTGCCGCGCGCACCGCTCTCTATCTGGTCATGGAGTCTTTGTAGGAAGACCCTGACATCGGTCGATGACCCGCCGGCACAGACGACGTGCGTCCTGCCTGCTGCATGCACGGCCTCCTTGAATATCTCCTTTGACTCCGCGCCCTCCTTCTTCGGGTAGTTGATTTTGACAAAATCGGCCCCGAGGCACGCTGCGACTCCCGTTGCTCCTGCGATAAGATGCGGGTCCTTCTCGTCCTTCACCGCCTTGCCTCTCGGGTATATCCAGAGAACCGACAGGAGGCCGTGTTTGTGCGCCTCATACACTACCTTTGACGCCTCCCTCAGCATTACGTCCTCGTATTCGCTGCCCAGATAGATTGTGTATCCGACTGCGAGTATGTTCATGCCGGAGTTCTTCTTGAACTCAACGACTTCCTCAACGTTGGATATGCTCCCGTTGTAGGGGTCTCTCTGGTCAGTTTTCACGAGGTTCGTCTTTGAATTAATCTTTATTAGATAGGGCACGTCCTTGTAGTCTGCCCCGTATAGTGCAGCAAGGCCGCGCTGTGTGGCGAATACGCCAATCTTTGCCTGGCTCGCTATCCTGAACAGATGCTCCGGGTCTGCATCATCCAGATGTATCCCCTCCCCGTACATGTCGCCGTTGAGGTGCTCGATTTTCTGGTCCCCTGCAAAGAGCATCAGATGTCCTGAGCCGTGGGTTATCTTCATGTAATTCTTGATGTATTTGTCCCTCATATCCTTCGGCACATCGGCCGGTACCTTGACGTCCTTTTCTTCCATTTTTATTTTTTACCTCATCATTTAAACATTTCCTCCATCTTTTCGACAGCCCCCTTGCTGCCTATGTAGATGGGAACCCTGTGGTCGAGTTTTTCCGGGGTTATTGTGAGAATGTCCTGGCTTCCGTCGCTTATCCTGCCGCCCGCCTGCGTTATTATGAAACCGAGGGGGTTCGCCTCAAAGAGCAGCCTCAGCTTTCCGTTCTCGTGCCCCGCGAACGCCGGATAAGAGAATATGCCGCCGTACTTGAGCAGCTGGTGCACGTCCGCGACAAAGGACCCCGAGTACCTGAGCTTGTATCCCTCGCCTTCAAGGTACTCTATGAATTCCTTGTGCTTCGGGAGCCAGTCTTTCTTAAGCGCCCCGCTTGCGTAGATTTTCCCCTCGGGTATCTGAATGTCCTTCTCCATCATCATGTACTCGCCCTTGTCGTTCAGCGCGAATATGTGCACGCCCTCCTTGACCGTGACTGTGAGCGTTGTCATTGGGCCGTAGAGCATATACATCGCAGCCAGCATGTTCCTGCCCTCCTGCATGGCTTTGCCATCGTATATCCCTATGATGGTTCCGACTGCAAGGTTTACCTGCACCAGAGATGAACCGTCCAGCGGGTCCATGGTTACCGCATAGCCCGCCTTTGCCCCATTCAATTCCACAATCTCCGGCTGTTCCTCGGAGGCAAGCTCTTTAACGAGGCCGGATTTCTCAAGCACCTTCAGGAGATGAGCGTCCGACCACTTGTCCAGCGCAATCTGCGTCTCCCCATACACGTTTTCTGTGTCGGTGTATTTCTGGTTCGATATGAATGCATCCCTTATCGGACCGGCCTGCTTCGCGATAAGCTCAATCAAGTCCTTTAGCGTTTGCTCACAGCCGGTGGTGTCGAGATACTCCTTTAGCGTTGTCATGTCATTGCCCCTAAAACATAACCTATTAAGTTCAAAACTTATTAAGTTAAAACTTTTTAGTTCCCATTAAGCAAGAACACTATAGGCTTTAGCCTATAGATGAATTGCTTACTTATTTTTCTCACTTTTCCAGTGCTCTTGGGAAAAGTAGTTATATATGCGAACCTAAGTTAAACATATCCAGAGGGGCAGAGCCCAGTTGGAGAGTAAGTCCAGTGAGCTTCACAAAACCTTGGAGCAAAACCTGGCGGGGGCTGCAGATGAACCAGCCCGCGAACTGGAGATATTTCGAATGTGAAATTCGAAATAAATCACGTTCCCAAAAGGAACGTCATTTGATTTCCTACACATGGAATGAGTCCAGAAACTCCGAGTCGGGGTTAGACGTCCCGACATTTATGTCGGGGTAGTTCACAGGAACTGGGGCAAGAACCCCATAGGCTTTAGCCTATAGATGAATTGCCCCTTAGTTTTCACTTTTCCAGTGCTCTCGGGAAAAGTAATTATATACTGCAGGCTTAAGTTAACATATGAGTTCATTCATTACTGCCACAAAAACCGTTAGAGTTCCTGTCCACTACGAAACTACGGAGACAAAACTCAGAAAACAGGAAAGTGCTTCTGGAGTCCGAGTTATTGCCTGATAACTACAGGTCAGGTAACTCTTGACCAACTGAAAAAATATGTAGAAAGCCAAGGAAAGTGAACCGCAACTACCGATTTAGGCTCTACCCGAGCAAGACACAGGAAATGGAGATGCTAGAAGTCTTGGATAGTTGCAGGAAGCTCTACAACCACTTTCTTGGAGAGTGGAAGAATGTAGACAAAGTGCCTAGGAAATATGACCTTCAGGCACATATACCTGCCCTAGTAGAGAAGCATCCAAACCTAGAGAACGTCCACTCCAAGACGAGGCAGTACGTCCTATGGCAACTCTACGCCAACCTGCGGGGACTTAGAGGTGCAAAGGAGCGTGGTAGGAAGGTTGGAAAACTCAGGTTCAAGAAGTACGGTAGGAACAAGTGTTTTGTCTACAACCAGACAGGCTTTGCAATCATAGATAACAAGTTGAGACTATCAAAGATTGATTCAATACCCATAAAGCTACATCGGGAGATAAAAGGCAATATAAAGCAGGTCTATGTGAAGCGAACCGATAGCGGAAAGTGGTTTGCAACCTTCTCAGTTGAAGCAGAACAGGAGAAGTTAGGCACTACAGGCAAGAAGATAGGTATAGACCTGAACATCCAGAACTACCTGACCGACAGCAACGGAGAGGTAGTAGAACACCCACACACGCTGTTGGAACTGGAGAAGAAGCTCAAGAGAGAGCAGAGAAGGCTATCAAAGAAGAAGCGTGGCTCAATGAATAAACTACGGCAGAGGTACAAACTGGCCAGAGTCCATGAAAGGATAGCCGACAAGAGAGGGGACTTCCTACACAAACTATCACGCTACTATATCGAGAACTACGACTTGATAGTGGTGGAAGACTTGGCAGTAAAGGAGATGATGGAGTCTGCCTACAACGCCAAGAACACGGCAGACTCTTCATGGTCGTCCTTCATAAGTATGCTGTCCTACAAGGCGGAGGGTGCTGGTAGGACATTCGTGAAGGTAGACCCGAAGAACACAACACAGATGTGTAGCAGATGCGGTCAGCACGTCTACAAGCAGATATGGGTTCGGGAGCATAGATGTCCGACCTGTGGCTTGGTGATGGATAGAGACCACAATGCTGCTATAAACATATTGAATAAGGCTCTTATTGAGGTAGGGCAGGGATTGTCCGAACATACGCCTGCGGAGATGAGACCTCTACTACAAGATTTCGGTCATGTGGCAAGTTTTGTCGAGGAAACAGGAAGCTCCTTCCAAAAGCCGTAGGTTTTTTGGGAGATGTAGTTCACATTCAGAACCTATTAAGTCAAAACTTCTTCGCAGCTTTCAACAGGAGAGCGACCTCAAGAATTCCTGCTATCGTTCCGATAAACGCCCCAAGCGGATAGAGTATTATCGTGAGGAATAGGAGGCTGCAGCATATCTCCAGTATCCCTGCAGCGGTTGCAAGGTTGCCGAACTCCTTCTTCAGCTTCATTAGCCCTGCGCCGAGGGCAAGCCCCACAAGCCCGGTAAGCAGTGATATCACTATGCCCAGAATCCCAATGAGTAGTTCGCTTGCAGGGTAAAATTCGAAAAATAGGCTAATCAGGGTGCTGGGAACCATCACGATAAGGCCCAGGTAGGATGAGTATACGAGAATTCTATTCTTTGTCTTCTCGCCAAGCAGGATGAAGCCGTAGATGAAGGGAATTGCGAAGATGAGGTAGACAATGTTGCCTATGATGCCAACCATAACCGTTTCTCCTGAGCGCACACCCACGAATCTCAGGGCGAACAGGCCCAGACTAACGAAAGAAAGGACGACGACGAATATTCCAGATATTCCTGCGTATCTCAGTGCTTTGTTCATCCTTTTGCCACCCCCAATGGAACGACCCTTGCAATGGCCTTCGATATTCCTGACAGCTCCACGCTCCTGATGACCTCGTCCACGTCCTTGTATGCTTCCGGAACCTCCTCGGCAAGGACCTTCCAGTTTGTCGCCCTTATGACCTCACCTTTTTCCTCTAGCATTCGTTTGACATCCTCGCCCCTGAATTTTCTCGTTGCAGCGGAGCGTGACATGGTCCTGCCGGCCCCATGGCACGTTGAGCCGAAGGTCTCCTCCATGGCCTTCTCAGTCCCCACAAGGATGTAGGAGGCGGTCCCCATGTCGCCGGGGATTATGACTGGCTGGCCGATATCCCGGTATTCATGGGGAATTTCCTTGCGACCTGCTGCAAAGGCCCGGGTTGCGCCCTTTCTATGGACGCACAGTTCTTTTCCATCATGCTTCTCGAACTTCGCGATGTTATGGCAGACGTCATAGATGAGCTCCAGGTCGGAATCCGGGAATATTTTTCCAAAGGTTTTCCTGACCCAGTGAGTGATAAATTGCCTGTTGCAGAAGGCGTAGTTGACGGCGCATTTCATGGCTGCGAGGTAGTCTTTCGCCTCCTTCGAGGTCAAAGGCGCGCATGCAAGCTCCCTGTCCGGCAGCTCTATGCCGTACTTTTTCGCTGCGGACATCATGACGTGGATGTAATCGTCCGCCACCTGGTGGCCGAAGCCCCTGCTGCCGCAGTGGACCATGGCGGTAATCTGACCCTCTTCGTGAATTCCGAAACGTGAGGCAATCTCCGGCTCGAATATCTTGTCGACCTTCTGCACCTCCAGGAAGTGGTTCCCCGAGCCCAGCGTGCCCATCTGGGGCCTTCCGCGCTGCTTCGCCCGGTGGCCCACCTTGGAGGGGTCAGCCCCCTCCATGCAGCCGTTCTCCTCCATGTGATCCAAATCCTCTTCAGTTCCAAAGCCCTTCTTTACCGCATATCCGGCTCCTGTGGAAAGTACTTCATCCAACTCAGATTCGGAGAGCCTTACCTTGCTCTTGCTGCCGACTCCTGAGGGGACGCTGCTGAAGAGGTTGTCTACCAGCTGCTTCAGTTTCGGCCTGACGTCCTGTTCTGTAAGGTTCGTGGAGAGAAGGCGCACTCCGCAGTTCGAGACAACAAAGTTATTCGCTATGAAGTTGTGATGCTTGTCATTGACTGTAAAGTCATAGACATAGTCATCGTAGGGGAGCTTTTTTTTATCAATAATCTCGTCCCAGACCATACCTGTGTTCCCTAGACCCCGTGTATACGTTCTCAGAAATTCTGCAAAAGTGGGGAAATTATAGGCAACTCTTGGCGAATTCTTTCTACCCTGGTAGAGGGACCTTTCTATGAACCTCTTGTTCACATAAGGGGATTCAAGCTCTTTGCATATGTTTGATAGACCCATGCCTTCTTTTTTGAGCTCTAGCGCTTTGTTTTCCTTTATTATTCTTTCTTTTACTACGTTATCCTTCAATTTGAGATAATGTATGGCCACATTTGCCAAGTATCTCTTTTCCCTGTTGTACTCAAATCCGATTTTACTAAAGAATTTGACTAGGTTTTCGGGCTTGGATGATATTTGCATCCTCAACCTCTGGGATTTATCACCCTTCTTATTAATGACCGCTTCCCTTTCCCCCATCATTGATGATTTGATTCCAAAGTCAGCCAATAAGCTGCATAACTCATTCATAAATATTCTTCCACTCTTCAGAGAGGACCTTTTTTTGTTCATGGAAAGAACTGGACCGTAGAAATTATATCCGTGATTTGTTACTGTGGAAGGCGAGGATAGCTCTGCACCGAATAATGATGCCAGAAATAGTCTCTTTTGCCATAAAGGACATGCAAAAATCCAGTTAGGTACTCTATACTCTACCTCAACTTTCTTCCCCCTTGGCGTTCCCAGCGCTATCAACAAAGCAGCAAGGCTGCTTGCAGTGGTTTTAATCGAATATTCAGTCCTGCTAAACTCAAAGTCGTCATATTCTGTCGTTATCTTGTGCTTGCGTGTTCTGGAGTAGACTTTTGATGCTCTGAATCCAATTCTCTCGATGTCATCTCTGATATCCTCTAAGTCTTCTGCTTTACCATAGAACCATATACTCCCCTTGTTTTCAGTGAAGTACATACATCCATCGCCCAGTATGAAACCCATGAGTTTGAGCAAATGCGGAAGTTTATCATTGCTACGCCTCAATGGTAAAAGCCCTCTTTGCTCAAGTTCTTTAATGGTTTGTGTTTTGTTTTTTTCTAGCGGGAGTTTTAGCATATCCTCCTTTGATATGATTACTTCATCCTTTGGTTTCTCGTATGGGACACCTTTGAATGGATAACCTGCGACCTTACCTTCTACTTCGTTGAGTGGAACCATACCCTCCGGAGTATAAAACGGGTGGTCACCAGTTGCAATAATCTCCTCCCCACCAACCGTCTTAATCTTGTATATGTCTGCCTTGGATTTCGATTTCAAAAACAAGTCAATATCCGTGTTCTTAACCTTTTTGCCAAAGTTCATACATTTGATTCGCTCTTTCTCAAAATCTTTCTCAAATCCTTTAATCTCTCTGAAGTAACCGTGTTCATGCAATATTCTTGAGTCGCCAGAGAGGCAATTGATATCATATCCCACGCCACCGGGGCTGACTATTCCTCCCTCATCGGGGTCGAAGGCGGCAACCCCCCCTATGGGGAAACCATAGCCATAGTGAGCATCAGGCATAACAAGACTCGCCTTCTGGATGCCTGGCAGCCTCGCAACATTGCTTGACTGCTTGAGGACGCCCTCCTCGATGCCCTTGAAGATTTTCTCGTTTGCATAGATTCTGACAGGCACAGGCACGCCCTCTTGTATGAATTCCCATACACCGTCCCTGATCTGCTTCGCATCCATCCTTATTATATTCGAACCTACCTTAAATTATCTCTGAGGTTTTTCTCCAACCGCTTCAGCTTTTCCATCCCCTTCCCGAACTTTTTGTTTGCAAGACTCACGAGATAGCTGACGTATTCTTCATCGACAAGAACCTTCCCCTTGTCAATCACGGGCACATCGAGCTTCTCAGTGTCGCAGATTTCAACAAGGTAGCGCTCGTCCTTTAGGCCCTGCAGCCCGACCCTCTTGTAGCCCGCCTCCCTTGCAATGACGAGGAGCTTCTTAGCGCCTTCCAGCTCCCTGGCAACCAAGTGAAGAATAGCAGATTCGTACTTGAACAGCACCGTTCCGCCAGCCGGGGTATTCTTCATTGCATCAAGGACCTCACCGGCATCAACCTCGCGGTGCCATTTGCCGAGCCACGAATTCTCCGGCTTCCTGCCCAGGTCATGGAGAAGGACAACCCTCCCGGAGCAGCTCGAAGTGGAATAAAAGTCCTCCAGCGAATTGATGAATTCCAGCAGCGGGAGAATTCCCTCATCTGCCTGACCGGAATCCACCGCGTCATTGAGCTTCCCTATTGCATCCTCCTTCTGGGACCTGAATCTCGAATCCATCACTGTAATATATACTCCTGAACCTATGAATTAATCTTATGAGCTTGCAGGAGATTAAAGGGTCCGAGAAGAAGAAGGTGAAGAAGAAGCGGACCAGCATAGAGGGCCCCGGGGAGAAGCCGGAGGGGAAGAAGCAGACCGGCTCCGGGGAGAAGCAGACGAAGCAGGAGAGCAAGACCAACTACGACGCGATAATCAAGGTTCTCGCTGTGCTGATTCTTGTGGTCTTCGGCGCCTATGCATATATGGTTCTTACCGGGCCGAAGGACCCGTCGCAGGGTTCATATGCCTACTCAGACGAGGTTCTTGGCATAGAGGTAAAGTCGGAGTTCCCGCTGGAGAGCCTGCAGAACTTCAAGGCCATAGCGCTTCTGAACTCCTCCGATGCTGCAATCACCTCCTGCAACTATGAGCTTTCTGCAATATCGCAGATGAGCAGGAAGGGCTACATAGTGAGGGTTGAGAAGGACAGTCCCGGAATCTACATCAAGGGGGAGGGCGCCTGGGTTCGTGGGAGAAATAGCGGGGAGATTCTCTCCGCATGCCATGCATTCGCGTGCCTGAGGGAGGGCATAGAATGCCCCGACGGGCTGCTCGACATCCCGCAGATTCTTGCCGGGCAGGAGGAACTGAATCTTGTGATAGACGGCGCCCTTGGCGAGAAGTCCTTCCAGAAGGGCATTATTACCATAGGCTACGCCCTTGGAACATTGCAGTCACAGACAGGGGCCCCGGTCAATACCTGGCTGAGGAACGGCGACACCTGCTTCCTGGCAACGGTACTGAATTCAACCGGGCTGTTCAAGTCGAACATAACCGAGAATTCAAGCTGCGATTCCATTGACGGCATACACATGCTGGATTCCGAGCAGGGGGAAATCAGGATGGAGGGCAACAGAATAACCCTGCAGGGGAGTGACGGGCAGGTGTATGCAGGAACGGTTATAGTCCAGAACATCATAGCCCCCGACCTGAGGGAGCGCCTCATGGACGTCAATATCGATTTTTAGGTAGTCAATCTACTATCTCTATGCCTCCTAGCGAAGACCTCCCTGATTTGTGATGGAAGGAGCAATATGGACGGCTACACTGCGCCGTACGTGGCCCTTGTACGATTTGGAGGGGAGTGATGCCTTCTCCTGGGAGTTTTCTCCGTAAGGTGAGTATAAGTCAACCCCGGCGCAGAACATCTTAATCCTTATTTTTAAACCCCGAATCCCAAGTAGATAGATATCAATATAACCTAAAAATGGAATACGTCTATGGTGCGATGCTCCTGCATTCTGCCGGCAAGGAGGTAAACGAGGCCAACGTGAAGGAGGTCTTGACCGCCGGCGGGGTAAAGTTCGATGAGTCAAGGATTAAGGCGCTGGTCGCTTCTCTTGATGGAGTAGACATCGAGGATGCGATAAAGACAGCAGCCCCCGTGGCCGCAGCTCCAGTTGCTGCAGCCCCCGAAGCAGGAGCAAAGGAGAAGCCAAAGGAAGAGGAGAAAGAGGAAGCAAAAAGCGAGGAAGAGGCCGCATCAGGACTTGCTTCGCTATTTGGATAAATTATTCCTTCAGCTTCTTTATCACTTCCAGCAGGTCTTTCAGTGAGTTGTAGATTATAAAAGAGTTCCTCAGCTTTTCTGAGTCGGTATCTCCGAGCTCGAGGGAGGTCTTAAGAGTCTCGTACTGGGTTTCGTTCAGCGTAACCATAATCTTCTTTTTTGCCATGTTATTATTTAGCAATAATTCGTATTAATAATATAACTCAAGAATGGCGAAAAAACTATTCATCCCAGGACCCATTGATGTAAGTCCCGATGTCCTTGCAAAGATGAGCGAGCCGATGATTGGGCACCGCGGCAAGGAATTCAGCAAGCTAATGATGAGCGCGACAGGCAAGCTCAAGAGGCTGATGTTTACTGATAACACCGTTTTTCTATCCACCTCATCCTCAACCGGCCTTATGGAGGGCGCAGTACGGAACTGCGTCGGCAAAAAGTGCCTGAACATAGGCAACGGCGCCTTCAGCGACAGATGGCATGAGATTACAACAAGCAACGCAAGGGAGGCCGACTTCCTATCACTTGACTGGGGCAAGGCAGTAACTCCTGAGATGGTTGATGAAAAGCTCTCGACGGGGGAGTACGATGCACTGACAATGGTGCACAACGAGACTTCCACCGGGGTGACAAGCCCACTCTATGAGATTGCGAAGGTCGTCAAGAACCACGACGTCTCGTTCATTGTTGATACGGTAAGCTCGATGGCAGGAACCAAGGTAGAGGTGGACAAGCTGGGCATAGATGTGTGCCTGTTCGGAGTGCAAAAGGCGATGGCCCTTCCACCGGGACTGGCTGTCTGCTCGGTAAGTGAGCGGGCCATGGAGAAGGCAAAGTCCATAGAGAACAGGGGCTACTACTTCGATTTCATAACCTTCCAGAAGTACCTGGACAGGGAGCAGACCCCCGCGACCCCGGCAATTTCACAACTGAATGCGCTGGACTACCAGCTCGATAAGATTCTGGACAAGGAGGGGCTTGAGAACCGGTATAAGAGGCACGAAGAGATGGGCAACCTGACAAGGGACTGGGCAAAGAAGAATTTCGCCCTGTTTCCGGAGGAGGAGAGATATTCCTCCAATACGGTTACGTGCGTAAAGAATACGCGGGAGGTGGATTGCAGCGACCTGAAGCAGAAGCTTGCAGACAAGGGATACGTCTTCGCCAACGGCTACGGAAAGATAGCCAACAAGACCTTCAGGATAGCGCACATGGGCGACAGGACGGTGGATGAGCTGAAGGAATACCTATCGGACATTGACGGAGTTCTTGGGTTATAGATGAAATTTATTATTCTACTTTTCCTGTGCTCTTGGAAAAAGTACTTATAGGTATGGGCCTAAAGAATAATTGTCTACATTTGCTAAAAAATGTCAATAAAAAGAGCCAGACTTATCGTTGGCGGGGATGTAATGGGTGTCCGATACAGGGATTATGTGCAAAAAACAGGGCTGCTTCATGGCCTAAAAGGTTCTGTAGAAAATAAGCCGGACAGGACGGTGGAGATAATATGTGAAGGCGAAGGCGACCAGGTTGAGAGATTCATAAACGAGATAAAGAGCGGGGAAAAGAAAGGAAGAGGAGAGATTGACAGATACCCCCTGATGGATGTGAAAAGGGTTGATGTTTACCTAGAGGAGACACCAACAAACAAGTTCACCATGTTCGATATAAAATATGGTGAAATGGCAGAAGAGTTC
>JAHIKS010000071.1 GCA_018897475.1 Candidatus Altarchaeota archaeon | reverse complement strand
TTCTGCTCGTAATTTAGTTCGCCGTATTCTCCGCTCTGCAGCAGATCGATATAGGCCTGTATCGGAGTCAGCGGGGTTCTCAGCTCATGAGAAACAACGGATAGGAATTCGTTCTTCATCCTGTCCAGTTTTCTGAGTTCTCTGACTTGTTTGCTGATTAGATCCTCTGCTAGCGCACGCTCAATAGCGTTCCCGATAATCTCAGAGGATGTGCGAAGAAGCGCCAGATCATCATCGTTCCATTCTCTGGTTTCCATGACATTGTCAAAGCCCATGAAGCCGGCAAGTTTTCTCCTGACATATAAAGGCAACACAAGAAGCGATTTGATATCCTGAGCGTCCAGTGTTTCCTTTTCTGCCTTTGCCTCTTCAGGAAGTTTTGAAACATCCATTATACGAATGACCTCTCCCTTCTTGAGTTTCTTCATCCACCAGGGAAACGTCTCCATGGGAAGATTCCTGAGGTCGTCTATCTGCGGGTTCACTCCCTCGGCGCACCATTCATGGGTGTTGTCCATCGTGGCACTGTCTTCATTGAAAAGAAATAGGTAGGCACGGCCTGCACCACTCAATCTGCCCATATCTGCAAGCGAGGCATTAATAGAATCATCGATATTATGAACACCAACAAATCGGGAGGAAATCTCTGAAATGGTCTTTTCGAATTCCAGCCTTTGTTTGATCTGGTTCTCCGCCTGCTTGCGCTTGGTGATGTCAAGCCCGTATAGATTGGCATAACCCGCGTCTTTTACAGGGATAACGGTTAAAGAGCATATGCAATCTTCAATTGTAATCTCGATAGTTTTGCCTAAATTTGAACTCATGGCATCCTGAATCGATTGCTGGATGTCCTCAGGTACGCGTTGACCGGCCTGGCATTTCCAGGTTTTCAACAGCTGGGAACTCGCGCTGTTGGCGTAGGTGAGGGTGCCGTCTTTTGAGATACGCATTACAGGATTTTTGTTTTCACTGGGGAATTTTGCTAAGTTTTTTATAGTTTCATCTGCTTGTTTGCGGTCGGTGATGTCCATTATTATGCCTTGGAAAAATTCTGGAGTGCCGTTTTCTTTCATCTGTGGAGAAATGCGCTGGCTAACCCAGCGGATACTACCATCTTTTCGAACGATACGATATTCGCGATCAATCGATTTACCTGAAGCAGCGTCTTTCAACCCTTCCTCTGTAAGCTCTTTTTTGTCATCTGGATGTATGATATCAAACCACTTCAAGCCTTTCTTCGAAAAGTCCTCCCAGGTATAACCTGTGATATCCTCCAGCTTACCGATTAGAAATTCAGGTTTGCCTTCCATGTCCCCACGCACAGCTATCCCATCCAGATTCTCTACAAACCCGCGGAATTTTATTTCGCTCTCCCGCAGCGCCTCCTCCGCCTTCTTCCGCTTGGTGATATCACGGGCAATACCCAATACCAAAGCGTGATCTTTTATTTTTACTGGGAATGTCATTATTTCCACTGGAACCCGACTGCCGTCTTTCCGATTTAGAATAAACTCGTCTGGTCCCGTGGGTTGTCCCATTGCATTTTTTGTTAAAAGCGCAGCCGCTTTCGGGATTTGCTTTGAAGATAGCAATCTCAGTTTTAAAAAACTCTTTCCGATTAATTCCCCCCTCTTATAACCAACCAATTCCTCCGCAGCTTTATTGCTGTCAACGAAGTTACCTTTTAAGTCGTTCAAATAATAACCGTCTGGCGCAAATTCAAATAATTTCTTGAACTTATCTTCTGACTCTTGCAGCGCCTCCTCCGCGCACTTACGCTCGGTGATGTCTTTAGTAATATGGACAGTGCCAATAACCTCGCCCTTTTCGGAAAATATGGGCGATGCAGACGCCTCAAGATGAATCCCTAACTGGGGTTCAAAAAATTCCTTTGTAACTGGTTTTTTGGTTTCTAATGCTTGCTTATGTGGGCAACCCGGCCAGGGTTCTCCTGTCCCATGAACTATTTCATAACAAGGTTTGCCAATAAGTTCTTCCGGTTCCATCTTAAAGGTATCAGCAAAAGCCTTGTTCACCCTAAGAAGTCTGAAATCTTTATCCTGAATCGAAACCAAATCTGTGATTGAATCAAAAGTTACCTTCCATCCTTCAGCAATCTGTTTTAGCTTTTCCTCCGCCTGCTTGCGCTCAGAACTTTCAATAAGCTCCCACTCGCCCTCCCGCCTGATGAGGGCGAATTGATGATTGCTGACTACATCTATGATCTCCGACGCTCCGCATTTATCAAGGGAATAGGTGCAAATGGCGAGCATCCTATATTTGCCGATAGCATTGTCTATCGCTTCTTCATAATCAGCAAAACTTTTCCAGTCTCTTTTCTCAAGCCAGGCTGTATTGCCTGTTAATCTCATCCCGTCATAACCCTTAGCTAGAGCTCGATTGAGCTTATCAACCCAGGCATCAAGAACCCGGTTTAGGTCGAAAGTGCCATCTTTGAGATACCATTCAGTATGGGGGATAATCTCTATCTGCCCCTTCTGCAGATATAGGTCAAACTGAGGGACGGCCCTTCTCATTGCTCTTTTGGCTTCTTCCATACCTAGGGGCTCTGAGGTAACCCACATGCAGAATTCATTGTTCTCCAGTCCTGCCTTGAAATAAGGCACTAGGATATCGATTAGATCTTCCCTAGTCTGATAAAATTGACATAAGTGTGTGCCCCAGGGGACCTCACCTATTAGATCGATTCCTGTTTTTCTATTTGCCCCTACCATATCCAATCCCCGAATTTCGATAATTACAACTGTAATTTAGGAATTACAGTTTATTAAAACTAATGCTATCCGGATTGAATTCCAGCAGGGTTTAATCATCGTACTTCGATAAAATAAGTTTATATGCTTTTATGACAAAATTCAATTATGACTGAAACCGTATTCGAGGCAAGGGAATACAAGGAATCCATCAGGGAGAACAAGCTGCTGCATTCTCTTCTCTACGGGCTTTCGAAAACACTGGAAGAGGAGATTCAGCCCGGCATGGGATACTCGGCCCTTAGCAGGGTTGGAACTCACATGATCCAGTATCTCGGGAGATACGGCTTTAAGCCCATAGAATCAGAGGACCCCTACGAAAGGATAATGCATTTATGCAGATTCTATACTGATGAGGGGATGGTAAGGAAGATATATCTGAAAAGAGATAATGGTGGAATTAAACCTGAGTTTACAGGATAAGCACTTCTGAAATTTTCAAGTGGCTGCATGGCACTGGTTTCGCATCTATTTTTGTAGTGTACATAAAATAATGTCAGT
>JAHIKS010000070.1 GCA_018897475.1 Candidatus Altarchaeota archaeon | reverse complement strand
GCCAAAAGCGTGATTAGTATCCAGAGCATGGTGGTTGCCTACTATGTAATTGGTACAACGGGTAAAAATAAGTAGCGGTTATTTCTCCTTCGGCAGGCCAATCCACAGGAATTTTTTATACAGGTTATTCAAGGACAGTATCCTGACAATCATGGAGGCTATAAAGATTCTTGTCAGGATTATCCACCAGAAGTTCCCTCCCATGACCACAAAGAGCATCGTGTCCTCGATAATGGCGTGGGCAAGGACTATGAAGACCGTTGTCAGGCACACGTCTTTGTGCGATAATTCCTTTTTCTGCATGTACTGGTAGAGGATTCCCGCACTATAGGCAATGCCGATGATAAACCCGACTATCCAGGGCCCGAATGCCTTCCCTGAGAGACCTATGGCGTTGGGTATGAATTTCACCTTCCTCTTAATTATGGAGGAGTACCTCCACATAATCAGCAGCTCATAGCCAAGAGTGATGAGGAATATAATGACCATTATCTGGACGGAAGTCATCAACAGGCCCTGCAGGGTTGTGAGCCAGGAGAATTCCCCTACTCCAGCGTGACGGATGAGGACCGTTCCCGCAACATTCTCTGGAAGAACAAGATTCAGGATAATCCCGACAGGGATTGCAACGAAAATTCTGAAAAATGCAATCCTTATGTTTGCCATCCTAACCTTGGTAAGAATCCCGGTCTCAACAAAAAGGTTGTGGGCTATCCCTACAACTACTGCAAGGAGGGTAACCTGCCTGAAGGTCAGGTCAAATGCGGACATTGTGGCCAGGGCCGCATAGATGTTGACCGTAAATCCGATTAATAAAGTAAGGGCGGCCTCTCCGGGCAGGCCCATTGCCCCCATCAAAGGGGCAAAATAAGGGGCAATATAATCAATAACGCCGAGCTGTTTCAATAAAATGGTCAACAGGGAGAGGGGTATGTAAATCTTTATAAGCATCCACGAGACCTTGAGGGATTGTTTGAGTGACTTGGTGAAGACCTCCTTCAGGCTGTGCGGGAACATGTCGCTCGACTTCTTCCTTATCGAGTCTACAATCTCTTTCCCTTCCCTCAGATTTAATTCCTCGGTCATATGATATAATTACTTAATGCTTGTTTTAAAGTGGATGTAACTCTAATAGCCATCGCAGGAATCATCATCTTTCTGGCCCACCTTATCAAGGGCTTTTCAGGGTTCGGAAGCGCATTGGTCGCCCTGCCTTTGATGGTGTTCTTCTTCGACATCAAGTTTGCCATACCCGTCTTCCTGGTTACCGACATAACGGCGAGCACGATAATGTGCCTGAAGGAGAGGGGGCACGTCAACAGAGAGGTCCTGTGGGTTATCGTCCCGGGGCTCCTCATGGGCTCTGCCCTGGGCGGAATGTTCATTTCAACAACGAGCTCGGAAACCCTGCTGAAGCTCTTCGGGATGGTGGTAATGACAATGGCCCTCCACATCTTCATCACAAGGAATAAGAGGTCCAGGATAAAGAGGAAAAAACTGTGGGGCCTGGTAACGGGCTGGGTTGCAGGGCTGTGCCAGGTATCGTTCGGCATAGGCGGGCCCCCGGCAGTCTATTACACGGCTCAGACATCAAGGAACAAAACGCAGCTCAGGGCGACGCTATACAGCATATTCTACGCGGCAAGCATCTTCCAGTTCATAACCTACGCCCTGATAGGCATCATGACAACGAGCGTCGTCCTGTTCTCGGTACAGCTGATTCCGTTCATGCTACTGGGGCTATTGGTGGGGAACAGGTTTTTCTTCAGGGTGGACGAGGAAAGATTCAGGACGGCAATCACCGCAATAATACTGCTGATGGGTTTGTTCATCGTGCTGAGATAGATTTATTTATTGTTCTCTTCGAATATCCATTATAATGAAAAAGAAGCCAAGGGTGTTTGAGGAGTATCCGTTGTGGATTGTGCTTGTCATTAACGCCGTGACCATTCTGGCCTATGGGATTGGAGCGTACCTTCTCTTCCTGCTCGGGGCCGTCTGGGGAATTCTCTACATCGCGTACCTCCTGTTCCTGGAGTTCAGGCTTTACAGGGAGAGCTGCGTTTCCTGCTATTACTACGGAAAGCTCTGCGCCTTCGGCAAGGGCAAGATAGCAGCGCGGTTCTTCGAGGTGGGCGACCCGAACAAATTCTTCGAGAAGGAATTATCCCCCTCGGACATGATTCCGCAGTTCCTCGCGCTGATATTCCCCATGGCTGCCGGGATAATCCTTCTGTTCCGGACTTTCAGCTGGGAGATTTTCGTCCTGATGCTGCTGCCCCCGGCCATCTGGTTCCTCGGGAACCCCATCATCTATGGAAAGCTTGCCTGCCCGCACTGCAAGCAGGGGAGGATATGCTGCCCTGCCAACGACTTCTTTTCAAAGATGCAGTCCAGAAAGAAAAAATGAGACAATACGCATTCTTGAACCTAGGGGGGCTTTGGGACAAAATTAGCCTAGCTTCTCGGTCTTAAAGCTTTTTTGTCGGCTGTCGTGAGGATCACCTTTCTGCTGTGTATCTCGGCGTTGAACTTTCTCAGGAAGTTTATCACCTTTCTGGCATCTTTTTCTGCCACT
>JAHIKS010000069.1 GCA_018897475.1 Candidatus Altarchaeota archaeon | reverse complement strand
CTGTTAGAAATTGGACTGCTTGGATAGTTACAAAGAATAACGTAAGCAATTCATCCATGGGCTAAAGCCCATGGGGTTCTTGCTTAATGGGAACTAAATATTTAACTATATGAAAGTAGAGAAACCGAGAGGGACAAGGGATTTCGCTCCCGATGAGATGTGGGCCAGGACGCTGGTGGAGCGGAAGATGTCCTGTGCCATAGAGAACTACGGCTACAGGAGGGTTTCCGTCCCCACGTTCGAGAGGTCCGAGCTCTTCAGGCTGAAGTCGGGGGAGGAGATTGCACAGCATATGTACGTCTTTGAGGACAAGGGCGGCAGGGAGCTGTGCCTGCGCCCCGAGGCGACCGCCTCCGTATGCAGGATGTTCGCTGAGGAGCTGAGGGCATACCAAAAGCCGGTCAAGGTCTATTACTCGGGTCCCATGTTCCGCTACGAGGAGCCCCAGAAGGGCAGGTACAGGGAATTCTGGCAGATTGGGGTAGAGCTCATCGGACCCAGCGGCCCTGAAAGCGATGCAGAGGTCATAGAGGTCGCTGCAAGGTCTCTGAAGAGCATGGGCCTGAAGTTCGAGCTTGAAGTGGGTCATCTCGGCATCCTGAGAGGGCTGATGCAGGACCTCAAGGTGAAGGAGGAGGTCCAGGACGACGTTATATCTGCCATCGACAGGGGGCAGAAGGACAAAGCCGAGAAGCTCGTTAAGGACAAGGTGTTCTTCGATTTGGTCGAGTTGAAGGGGGATAAAAAAATAATTAAGAAGGCCGAAAAGATTCTTAAGGATTATGAAAATGCATCAAAGGCACTGGGGGAGTTCAAGGGAATTCTCTCCTATCTAGACGCTCTCGAGGTCGATTATTCCATTAATCTGGGAATTGCCCGGGGGCTGGAGTATTATACAGGGATGGTCTTTGAAATCAGGGTCGAGGGCCTCGGGGCCCAGAACCAGATATGCGGAGGGGGGAGGTACGACAACCTGGTGGAGCTTTTCTCCGGCCTGAGCGTCCCTGCTGTGGGGTTTGCCTTCGGCTTCGACAGGGTCGTCGAGGCGGTAAAGGAGCAGGGCATTGAGATTCCAAAGAAGAAGATTGACCTGGTCGTGGCCCCGGTAAGCGACGAGGTCAGGGAGGAGGCGATGAAGATTGCGTCCAGGTTCAGGGGCAACTGCTCGGTGGAGGTTGATTTGATGAACAGGAAGCTGGGCAAGATTCTCGAGTATGCATCAAGGATTAATGCCAGATACACGATAATAGTGGGGCCGAAGGAGCTGGAGAAGGGCCTGGTCGTTCTGAGGGACATGAAGTCAGGAACCCAGAAGGAAATCGGCCTGAACGAGATAGAGAGAATCTTCTGATTATTCGATGGAGCCCCAGCACTCACCCGCGCTCTTGTGCGTCATTCCGGACGACGGGTTGGTGTAGGTTATGTTGATGTGCGTTCTGTAGTATTCCCCCCTGCCATAGTTGCTCTGCAGGCTGCAGGTTACGTTCACCTTTACGCCCTGCCCCGGCCTGAAGGGGTCTATGTTGGCGTTGGGGGCCCCTGTTGCCGAGCAGGTGGCATCGGCCATGCCCATAACGACGCCGTTCTGCGCGATTGTCAGCTGTGTCCCTGCCTCATTGGTAATGATCAGGTACATCTTGTCCTCGTCGTAAGATGCGCTGTGGTCTAGAACAGTAACGGAAGAAAATCCTCTGCATCCCGGGGGCGGGCTGGGTGGAGTGAATGCCCCCATCTGCCAGAGAACCATGCCGACGACAAGTATCAGGAGGACTGCCCAGCCGTAGGTCGTCATGTATTCAATGGCCGACTGTCCCTTTTGTGAATTCATTTTGAGTGAAACAATAAGTATATATATATATTCTAATAACAAATATAAGGACAGGTGATTCAAATGGTTGACTTTACACGGGCCATAAAACGGCCTTTTGCGGACCTGACAAAATTTATTATTGGGGCTGTTCTCTCCATAATACCGATTGTGAACATTCTTGCCATGGGCTATGAGTTGAAGTGCGCGAAGAGTGCCATGAAGGGCGACTACAAGCTGCCCGAATGGACCGAGTGGGGCGACCTGTTTATGAAGGGTTTGACTCTTGTCGTTATCCTGGTTATTTACTCGGTAACGGTGCTCATAATACCGATACTCCTGGTTGTGATGTGGCAGATGGGCGTACTGGGCTCCTCGGCATTAGAAGGGGTGGTGATGGTTATATTGGGCTCGTTTGCGGTGTTGGGTATATATGTTCTCCCCTCAGTAATAATGAGCTTCGTTGCCAACGACTTCAAGTTTGGGGCGGCCTTCAAGGTAGGGGAGATAGTGAAGAAGACACTCAATAAGGATTATTTCGTGACCTGGCTCGTGGTCGGGGTATACTCCATAACCTTGACGATTGTCCTGTCATTTATCCCGCTATTGGGGACCGCGATAGCGAGCTTCGCCACAGGAGTTACAAGCATGACAGCCTTCGGGGAGCTCTATCCAAAGCTGAAGGCATAGTCCTCTTTTCTTTGTTTATTACTATTTTAATTATATGACGGATACGAATATCTTTGCCAGGAGGTTCGGTGCTCTGGTTTTAGACAGCATTATCTTTGCCGTTATGTTCGCTATTCTCATGGTGTTCCTGAGCGCAATAGGCGTTTTGATAGGAGCCTGTCCTGCATCCATGGTTGTCTTTGCAGGAATCATAAGCGTTCTTTTTGTAAAGTCTCTTGCCTTCATCTACTTCGTGCTGCTTGAGGGCCCCGTCGGCAAGGGGCAGACGCTGGGGAAGAGGCTGATGAAGATTAAGGTCGTTGCCGAGGACGGCGGAATCCCCGGCTATGGGAAATCGTTCGTGCGCAACGTCCTGAGGATTATAGACATGCTCCCCGTGCTGTACCTGGTTGGGGCGGTTCTAATATTTCTGACAGAAAAAGACCAGCGTCTCGGGGACCTGGCTGCCAAGACAAAGGTTGTAATGGCCTAGCCCTCCTTTTCCAGGATGTCCAGGATGTCTCTCAGGTCAGGAACAACGTAGTCCGGTTCCTCTTTCGGTTCTTTCGGCGGATTCCTGCGCCTGCCCTTCATGAGCTGTACCGTCAGCATCCCCACCTCGTTGGCCCCGGCTATGTCCCTGTCGACGCGGTCGCCCAGCATTGCGGCCTCTCCGGGATTGCACCCTATTTCCTTTAACGCGAGCCTGAATATCTCCGGGTCGGGCTTTTTCAGGCCTGTCTCCTTGGAGATTATGACTACATCGAAGACGTGCTGGACTCCCAGCCTTATCAGCTTCTCCCACTGCTTCACGGCAAGGCCGTTGGTTATTACCCCGAGCTTGTAGTTGCGGTCCCTGAGACTGAGCAGTGTTGGCACGGTATCGCGGAAGGGAACAAGGTAGGTGAGCTTTGTGTTGTGATATGCGACAAGCCCTGCAGCAATGATGTGGGGGTTGTTGTCATGCCCGGATTCCTTGAGGAGCTCATGAAAATGCCGGGGATAGTTGGAGCCGAACTTCTTGACTATGTGCTTCAGGGACTTCATTGCCTCCTGCTCGCCCAGGCTGAGTCCCGCCCCTATCATCGCTTTTATCGCGTTCTTTCTGGCGGTTTCCGCCTGCAGCGTGCTGTCATAGAGGGTATCGTCCACGTCAAAGAAGACGGCTTTTATTTTAGGCATATTATAACTTTCGAGCCGAATAATTATATACTGTGGCTATGTTAAGATGCATTGACTGCGGGGGAGAATTCCAGCCAGGGGCATTTTACAGGTGCGAGAAGTGCTCCGGGTTGCTTGATGTTGTGCCTGACATTGAGGGGCTGAAGGAAAAGGTTTCCAGGGAGCTCTTCGACTCCAGGCTCGGCTCCAGGGAATTCCCCTACGGCAGCGGCATATGGAGGTTCAGGGAACTGATACATCCCCTGGTCGAGGACAAAAATATAGTCTCAAGGCCCGAGGGGAACACCAATCTCTATAGCCATGGGAAGGTCTCCGAATACTCCGGAATCAAGGACATCGTGCTGAAGCATGAGGGGGAGAACCCGTCGGGCTCGTTCAAGGACAGGGGCATGAGCCCCGGTATCTCCGAGGCGAAAAGGCTGGACATGGGAACTGTTGCCTGCGCTTCAACAGGGAATACGTCGGCATCCATGGCGGCCTATGCCAGTCTTGCAGGAATAAAATCAGTGGTATTCATACCTGAGGGGATGATAGCCTTCGGAAAGCTTTCCCAGGCCCTTGCATATGGGGCAAAGGTCCTGCAGATAAAGGGCAACTTCGACAGGGCCATGGGCCTGGTCCAGGAGTCCTCGAAGGAGCTGGGCATGTATCTCCTGAATTCCATCAATCCATGGAGGATCGAGGGGCAGAAGTCCATAGTATTCGAGCTTATTCAGCAACTGGGATGGAATCCCCCGGACTGGATTGTGGTTCCGGCAGGGAACCTGGGGAATTCTTCAGCATTCGGGAAGGCGCTGCGTGAGCTGAAGGAGCTGGGGCTGATTGACAAGGTGCCTAGGATTGCGTCGGTTCAGGCCGAGGGGGCGAACCCGTTCTACAGGATGTGGAAGGGGGAGGAGGATGTACTGGAGAGCGTCAAGCCAGAGACCATTGCATCGGCGATAAAGATAGGCAATCCCATAAGCTGGAAGAAGGCGATGAGGGCGATAAAGTTCAGCAACGGTGTCGTTGAAGAGGTCAGCGACCAGGAGATAATGGATGCGAAAGCCATTATAGACGCATCGGGTATTGGGTGCGAACCGGCATCAGCTGCATCTGTAGCTGGGGCAAAGAAGCTGCTCGATGCGGGAGTCATAGACGGCAAGGAGAAGGTGGCCTGCATAATAACAGGGAACATCCTGAAGGACCCCGACGCGACCATAAACTACCATCTGGGGAAGCTAGAGGGGATTCAGCCGAAATTCTCGAACAAACCAGTTGTGATTGATGCAGATTTGGAGAGCGTGAGAAAGGCAGTATCAGGATAGCAGGTTCAGCGCTTCTTTCCCGGTCATTCCTTCGGTCACTCCGAATTCTTTTGCCTTAGAGCTTACCTTTTTTATCTCTGCATTGAGGACATCGTCGAAGGTTTTTACGCCCGTGACAAGAGCCAGTGCATCCCCAAGCCGTTCTGCAGTCTCCATATTGAGATAGCCGCAGCCGACGAATCCCTTCTCCGCCACTATCATGACAAGGTTCGCGTTCCCCAGCCGCACAAGGATTCCGGTCCAGTCGCCTATCTGTTTGGTTTCTAGCATTTCGATTCCAGGAACTTTTTATATTGCTCCTCGTCCT
>JAHIKS010000001.1 GCA_018897475.1 Candidatus Altarchaeota archaeon | reverse complement strand
GGTCCAGAAGGAAAAGGCGCTCTCTGAGATTACGCAGGGCAGGGAGGAGATTGTAAAGAAGAAGCAGGACTTCGTCGCCAGGGAGGCCGAGATAAAGGAAAGGCTTGCGGGGCTTGGTGACAGGAAGAACACCCTGAGGAACGAGCTTGACGGCCTGAGCGCAAGGCAGGTTGAGGTGAGAACCGGGCTCAGCAAAATCGAAAAGGAGTTGAAGAGCATTCAGGATAAGGTCTCATCGCTGGAGAAAGGGGTTGAGGAAGTAGATGAAAAAATGCGGGGGCTTGAGACAAGGGAGAAGGGCATTGAGCAGGAGAAGGCCCGAAGGGAGAATGAGATTGCGGGCGTGAGGGAGGATAAGGCCAAGGTCCTGAGCAAGAGGAGCGCCCTTCAGGAACGGAAGTCGAAGATAAAGGAGGACGTGCAGGAGCTCGGGGCCAACAAAAAGGGCCTGCTCATGAGAAACAAGACCGTATCGGAAGAGATTTCCAATATAGAGTCCGAGCTAAACGGCGTCGATGAAGAGATTAGGTTACTGAATCAGGAATTCTCGTCCCTGAACGAAGAGATAGGGGAACTCGGACAGCAGATTGACATGCTTGATACCAAGGGGGAGAGCATCAACAGGGAGAGGGTTCGCAGGGAAAAGGAACTCTCTGAGATTAAGCAGAGAAAGGCGGAGATTGTAAGTAAGAGAGAGGAGGCCATAGCCCTGATGCAGGGCATAAAGAAAAGGCTTGGGGTACTCGCAGATAAGAGAAAGGACATCAAAGCCAGTTTTGCCGAGCTTAAGAAGAAGCGCTCTGTCCTGGAGTTGGAACTCAAGAATGCTGACGGCAACATCCGGTCGATTAACCAGGAATTCTCGACACTTGGCACTAGGCTGCAGGAGATAGGGCAGCAGGTCGAGGAGCTTGAGGTAAAGGAGAAGGGCATCGAGCAGGAGAAGGCCCAGAAGGAGAACGAGATTGTGGGCGTGCGGGAGCAGAAGACCACGGTCCTGAGCGAGAGGGACGCCCTTCTAGGGAGGAAGTCTGAGATAGAGGAGGATATACAGGAGCTTGAAGTCAAGAAAACCGGGTTGAATGAGAAGATTAAGGGGGTTGGGGGGGAAGAGTCAGCACTGGAAGAAGAAGCCGAAAAGAAAGCGATAATCGCCAAGGAACAGGTCTTTGTGGGGGCTCTTGAAAAGATAGAGAAGAAATTAAAGGCGAATGAAGATGAACTGCATCCGCTGGAGGATAATATAAGGGGCCTTGAGCAGCAGGTCGAGGAGCTTGATGCAAGGGAAGAGGGCATCGAGCAGGAGAGGGTCCAGATGGAGAACGATATTGAGGAGATTAAGCTGAGTAAGGGGGGTATAGAGAAGGAGAAGCAGGAATTCCTTTCCAGGGAGACAGAGATAAGGGAAAGGCTTGCAGGGCTTGGTGACCAGAAGAAGGCCCTTAAAAAAGAATTCGCAGGGCTTATGAAGAGCCGCTCGGAGCTGGAGTCCGAGCTTGAAGGGATTGAGAGCAACATTCATTCAGTTAATAAGGAGTTTTCGACTCTGGACACCAGGCTGCATAAGATAGGGCAGCAGATTGAGGAGCTTAGTTCCAAAGAGAAGAGCACTGAGGGGGAGAAATCCAGGGCAGAGAAGAGTCTCTCTGAAATCAGGAGGAAGGGGGAAGAGGTTCTGAAGCGGAAAAATGAGGCCACGGGCATGAGGCTGAACATAAATAAAAAGCTTGGGGAACTTGAGGATAAGAGAGGGACGATAAAGGCCGGTTTTACAGACCTTATGAAGAGCTGCTCCGTTATGGAGTCCGAGCTTGAGAGGGTAGATGAAGGGATTCAGTCCGTCAATCAGGAGTTTTCGACTCTGGACACTAGGCTGCAGGAGATAGGGCAGCAGATTGAGGAACTTAATTCCAAGGAGAAGGGCATCGAGCAGGAGAAGGTCCAAAAGGAGAACGAGATTGTGGGCGTGCGGGAGCAGAAGACCACGGTCCTGAGCGAAAAGAATGTGCTTGTCGACCGGAAGTCCGAGATGGAGGAGGAAATACAAAGGCTCGAGGTCAGGAAAAACAGCACCTCTGCTGAGGAGAAAACGGTTTCCCAGGAGATATCACGGCTGGAGACCGAGATTCGTGCCATTGAAACCAAATCCATTGCCATGAAACATGAACTATCGACCCTGGCGAAGAAAATCGGGGTTGCTGTGCAGGACATCAAGAATCTGGATTCAAGAAGGGATTCCATCGGTCAGGAAAAGGATAAGAGCGAAGGCGAGTTTGATACGATTCACGCCCAGCGAGCCGAGGTTCAGAAGAAGAGAATCGGCTTCCTTGAGAAGCAGGCAATAATCAGGAGCACTCTGGAGATAATGACCCGGAAGAGGGCGGAACTGTCCAAGCTCGTAGAGGAGATGATGAAGAACGGCCCCGCTCTGGAGAAGGAGATGGCAGGGATAGATGGTAAATTGCAGGCGATGGAGCATGAGTTATCCGCCCTCAAGGAGAAAATCACCAGGATAAGGAACGGTATCAACGAACTTAATGTCAAGGAGAAGGAGGTCGACAGGGAAAGGGTCTCAAAGAGCCAGGAGCTTAAGAGCATTCAGGCCCAGAGGACGACCATCAAGCACAGGAGGACAGAAATACTTGAGAGGCAGGCGAGACTCAAGAGCAGGCAGGAGATAATGACAAAGAAGAAGGCGGAACTGTCCAAGTCCATAGAGGAGATGATGAAGAACGGCCCCGCTCTGGAGAAGGATATGGCAGGGATAGATAACAGGATAGGTATTATTGTTGGGGAGAGTGAAACCATGAACGTCAAGTTCAAGGAAATCAACACGGACATCCAGAGGCTGGAGGGCGAATTGAGCAAGGTTAGGGCGAACAGGGAAGAGAGGGTCAGGGCGCTGGAGGAAAGCGATGCTGAGCTCCAGGAAAAGAAGGGCAAGCTCATGGAAGAAAATAAATACATGGAAAAGAAGCTTGATGAGGTCAACGCAAAGAGGAAATCACTGTCGGATAAGATAGCCTCGATGATGAGGCAGGGCTTCAACCTGGAGTCCGTCCTGGAGGAGAAGCTGTCAAGCATGGAGGGCTATGATGAGACAGATAGCAGTGGTGGGCAGTGACAGCGAGTTATCTGGGAGCGTCGAAAAGATTGCAGAGGGAATCGGCAGAGACATTGCGAAGGAGGGATGTGTCCTGGTTTGCGGCGGCCGCGGGGGAGTGATGGAGGCCGCGTGCAGGGGTGCGAAGGAGGCCGGAGGGACTACAGTCGGAATCCTGCCCGGGCTGGACAAAGAGGATGCTAATTCTTATATTGACATTGTAATAACGACGGGGATGGGCTATGCCCGCAATTCCATCGTCGTCTCATGTGCTGATGCGGTCATCGCCGTCTCGGGCAGGGTCGGCACCCTGTCGGAGGTTGCCCTGGCCCTGAACCACGGGAAGCCGGTGGTTGTTGTCGAGGGCAGCGGGGGAATTTCCGAGTCTGTAGACCAAGTCGTGGAGGGAATTCACCGGGCGAAGCCTGAAGAGGCGGTAAAAGCCGCCCTGGACCTTATTTAAGCCTTTCATACCCGTATATCTATGTCAGGTAGTGGTCGCGGGGCTTCGCAGCTTCGAGCTGTGAGGAAGTTCCATCCACCCCTTTGCTAAGAGCTGGTGAGAATCAGCGGAGCATCACAGAGACGAGATTCCTGTAATTGCGACTTTGTCGCAATTTATGAGAGGCCTTTGGTCTCCCATATGATGGTTGATTATGATCCTCCGGGAGAAGACATCATCAGGATTGTGAAACGAATGCTCTTTGGGTGAAAGGCCTTGTGCCGCTTAGACGAATGCCCTAGGGCTATAGTCTGCTTACGCAGGCGCTCTAAAAGCTCACAGAAGATGGACTATGGCCACTGCCTGATACTGTTCATTCAAGAAGTTCTTTGGCCGCCTCGATGAATCTCTCGGCCGCCATTACTGCATCTTTTGCGTCTTCTTTAGAAATATCGGATATTATTCCATAATCTGCCTTTTCCCTTTCCTCCTGCGTCGCTGCGAAATCTCTGAAGACGTTCTGGTTTAGCTTCTTCTCTTTTACAAATTCTTCAGCGACCTTGGATATGACGCCCCTGTGCGTTTTCGGGTACAGGTCTTTCGTGGAAAGGAGAGCCCTCGCCACAAAGAACATCGAGTAGTAGGCCCTGCTTACGGCATCGGCATAATGCTTGTCCTCAAGTAAATCCTTTGCCACCTCGAGCTTTTCCTTTGCCTTCTCCATCAGCATGTCTTTTTCATCCAATGGCAACACCTGATTTTTCTATCTCGGAGATGAAGTGAGTGTTTCTGATTCTGTTGTATTCGTTCTGTGAAACGACCTTTGCGGAGACATATACGGACTTGTCCAGCAGGGTTTCCACTACGTCGTTCATCACGTTCTTCTTTACCTCCCTGCGGTCGCCATCTGAGATTAGCATCAGGTCTATGTCGGAGTCCTTCCTGTCCTCTTTCCTCGCCACGGAGCCGAAGAGGATAATCTTCCTTATCTGCGGGTTCTTCCTCTTGACCGACGATGCGAAATCCTCCGCTATCTTCCGTTTGTCCATCTCGATAAGGATATTCGTTTTGAGGTTAAAAATGTTTGATTACGACCACAAAGTGCATGATTTCTCATTTTTCTAAGAGTAATCCACTAATAATTAACCTGTTGACGATGATAGTGATGAAGTTCGGCGGGACCTCTGTCGGTTCTGCAAAGGAGATAAAGAGGGTGGTGGAATTGGTCTCTAATGAGAAGGGAGACCGGGTAGTCGTAGTCTCGGCCATGTCCGGAGTGACCAACAGCCTTCTTGCTGCGGCTAACAAGGTCATAGAGCTTCCCTCAGGCGTCGTCGAGAAGGAGGTCAATAAATTTCACAAGGAGATGCTGGACAAGCATGTTTCGACTGCCGAGGAGGTCATTGCCGACAAGAAGGTTCTCGGCGAGGTCAGGGAGGAGATAGAGAAGCTCGCGGAGGAGCTGAAGGTGGCTTTGCTGGGAGTGGGCTACCTGGAGGAGCTGTCCCCGAAGTCCCTTGACTACGTGGTGTCCTTCGGCGAGAGGTTCTCGATTCTGCTCGTTTCCGGGGCATTGAACGCTGCCGGAATCAAAGCGAAGGCATTGACAGGCCATGAGGCAGGGATTGTGACGGACTCGAATTTCGGCCGTGCAAGACCATTGCACAGTACGATGGAGAATTCCGTCAGGGAGAGAGTCGGCCCCGTCGTTGCGGAGGGAATCGTTGCCGTCGTGGCAGGGTTTATTGCGGCTGATAAGGATGCCAACACAACCACCATGGGCAGGGGCGGCTCAGATTACACTGCGTCTCTTCTCGGGAGATGCCTCAGTGCGAAGGAGGTCCAGATATGGACGGACGTTGACGGCATACTAAGCACCGACCCGAAGATAGTGCCCGAGGCGAGGCTCATCAAGACGCTTTCCTACGTGGAGGCCATGGACCTTGCGTACTTCGGAGCCAAAGTCATACACTCGAAGATGATAGCCCCGGCAATGGATGCGGACATTCCGGTGAGGATTAAGAATACCTTTAATCCGGGCTCTGAAGGCACGCTCATAGTCAGGGAGCAGGAGAAGATTGAGACCGTGATAAAGGCGGTCGCTGTCCACAGGAACGTGGATATCGTCAATCTCAAGGGGATAGGGATGGCAGAGACTCCGAATATTGCAGGGAAGGTGTTCACTCTGCTGGGGGACGAGAATATCAACATAATAATGATATCCGGCTCCTCGGAATCCAACCTGTCCTTTGTGCTGGAGAGAAAGGACGTTCCAAAGGCTGTTGAGAGGCTGAACGAGCGGTTCCTTGGCAACGGGGTAAGGAACATAGACCTCATGGAGGGTGTTTGCATCATCACAATAGTCGGGGTTGGGATGCATGGAGCGAAGGGAATTGCGGCCAGGGTATTCCAGGCCGTTAGTGACGAGGACGTCAACATAATAATGATAGCGCAGGGCTCCTCCGAAGTGAACATATCGTTCATAGTCGAGGAGAAGGACGGCGACAGGGTAGTCAAGGCCCTGCATAAGAAATTCATAGAAGGATGAAAGCAGAACTCGTCTCAAGGTTGCTGGGAATTCTACACGATGAGGGCTTCAGAACCTCCGACTGCAGCGGCACGAGAAGCTGTTTTGACATACTGGCAAAGAAGAGGGAAATTCTCCTGATAAAGGCTCTTGGCAATATAGAGGCATTCTCGAGAATCAATGCCATGGAGCTGGCAAACCTTGCGGAGCTTCTCAATGCAGTACCGCTTGTCATAGGCGAGCAAATGAAGTCGGCAAGGCTCTCAACAGGGGTGATATACTCAAGGTACGAGGTCCATGTGATAAACGCAGAGACCTTCGGGGACATCCTGAGGGACCGGATGCCGTTCATACACTCCGTGAGGGGGAACTATTGTGTGAGGATAGATTCGCAGCTGCTTGGCAGGCTTAGGAGGGGGCTGGACCTTACCCAGGAGGAGCTGGCGACAGAGCTCGGCGTCTCAAAGCAGAGTATCCACAGGTATGAGAACTCAGGCAGAATTTCACTGGATATTGCAAACAGGCTGATGGACTTCCTTCACGAGGAGATAAGAATTCCCGGCGGCATTGCTGAGGATGAGATTCACCAGGTATCGGGGGGAATCCTGGAGAGGAACCTCACCTCGCTCAAGAAGACCGTGCTGAGGGAATTCCAGAGCATCGGTCTTTCCAGTCAGGCGACGAATGCCCCGTTCGATATCCTGTCGCTTGAGAATTCGCACGAAAAGAGGATTCTCAGCATCGTAAGCGATGACGGCAGGAGGATAGGGATAAAGGTCGAGATGCTCACCGAGGCCTCGGAGATTATCGGAGGATATAGGGTATGCATCAGCAACAGGAGGCAGGACGCGGACATCCTTATCATGAAGCCCGACGAGCTGGCCGAGATAAAGGACGCCGAGGAATTCGTCAGGATTCTGACCAGGTCTTAGTCTTTCTTCTCTTCTTCTTCCGGCGGCTTTATCGATGAAATAGATTGCCTTTTAAAGTCTCATGTGAATATTTTTACTTGCGATAGACACTCAAACCCATTAAAAATCACATAGATAAAAATGTCCCCACCAAAGAAGAGATGGCCGTTCAGGGATGACATCTTTGACGAGCTTGACAGGGAATTCGAGGAGATGGAGAAGAACATAAGCAGGATGTTTGAGGATATGAGGAAGGCCTCCATTGACGGACAGGGGGGGGAAGGTCCCTACGTCTACGGCTTTTCCATGAGAGTGGGCCCTGACGGAAGGCCCCATGTGGAGGAGTTTGGAAATGTTTCTGACAGGGAAGGGGAAGAGATTTCAATGGACAGGGAACCCCTGACGGATGTTATCGAGGGCGAAAAGGAGATTTCCGTTATTGCAGAGCTTCCGGGCATAGAGAAGAGGGATATAGATTTATCAGCCACTGAAGACAGCCTGAGGATTAGGGTCGATACCCCCAAAAGGAGGTACCACAAGGAGCTCAGGCTTCCAGTCAGGGTTAAGCCGGACACCACAAAGGCCAGCTACAAGAACGGCGTCCTTGAGGTGAAATTGAAGAAGACCGGGGAGAAGGGCGTTAGGGTAGACGTCGAATAATCAGACTAAATAAAAGAGGTGAAATAAAAAAATGGCAAATTATGGAGGACAACCGATATTTATTCTACCGGAAGGTGCTTTGAGAACCACCGGGAGAGATGCCCAGCGCCAGAACATAATGGCTGGCAGGGCCGTTGCTGAAAGCGTAAGAACCACCCTCGGACCAAGAGGGATGGATAAGATGTTGGTGGATGATTTAGGCGATATAGTAATCACCAACGACGGAGCGACGATAGTTGAAGAGATGAACGTTGAGCACCCCGCTGCCAAGATGGTAGTGGAAGTAGCAAAGACACAGGACGACGAGGTTGGAGATGGTACGACTACCGCAGTTGTCATTACAGGCGAGCTTCTTGGCGCTGCCGAGAGGCTTCTCGACAAGGGCATACATCCATCAGTAATCGCAAGAGGATATAGAATGGCTTCAGAGAAAGCAGACGAGATTCTGAATGCGATAGGAAAGGATATAAGCATGGATGATGAAAAGCTCCTGAGAGAGATAGCGATTACAGCAATGACCGGGAAGGGTGCTGAGATCTCCAAGGACATGCTGGCAGACCTTTCAGTAAAGGCAATAAGGCAGATTGCCGAGAAAGAGAATGGCAAGATTACCGTCGACCTAGACAATGTAAAGGTCGAGAAGAAGGGGGGCGGAAGCGTTTCCAGCTCAGAGCTGATTCAGGGGATAATAATAGACAAGGAGAGGGTGCATACAGGGATGCCAAAGAAGGTTTCCAATGCAAAGATTGCCCTCCTCGATGCTGCGGTTGAGATTAAGGAGACCGAGACCGATGCGAAGATACAGATTACCGACCCCGATCAGTTGCAGAAGTTCGTAGCACAGGAGGAGAACATGCTGAGGGAGATGGTTGACAGCATTGTTTCAAGTGGAGCTACTGTGGTTTTCTGCCAGAAGGGCATAGATGATTTGGCACAGCACTTCCTTTCCAAGAAGGGAATCTTTGCGGTAAGGAGAGCAAAGAAGTCCGACATGGAGAAGCTTGCAAAGGCAACTGGAGCCTCAATAGTGACAAATCTGAAAGATCTCGAATCAAAGGACCTCGGCTATGCCAAGGACGTTGAGGAGAGGAAAATCTCAGGCGATGAGATGATCTTTGTCTCCGGCTGCAAGAACCCAAAGGCGGTCAGCTTCCTTGTAAGAGGAGGAACCGAGCACGTTGTCGACGAGGTGGAGAGAGCAGTCAATGATGCACTGGGCGGAGTCGCAGCAGCAATAGAGATAGGCAAGGTAGTTGCAGGCGGCGGAGCTCCAGAGGTTGAGCTTGCAAGGAAGCTAAGGGAGTACGCCGATTCAGTCGGCGGACGAGAGCAGCTTGCAATAGGCGGTTTTGCCGATGCTGTTGAGATAATTCCAAGGACTCTTGCTGAAAGTGCGGGAATGGACGCAATCGATACCCTGGTAAAGCTGAAGTCCGAGCACGACAAGGGCAAAACGGATACAGGAATAATGGTGCAGGACGCTAAGACGGGCGACATGTGGAAGGCGAACGTCATCGAGCCGCTGAAGATAAAGACGCAGGCGATAAAATCTGCATCTGAAGCGGCGATTATGATTCTTCGCATAGACGATGTTATTGCATCCACGAAGAAGGGCGGAATGCCCCCCATGCCTGATGGCGGAATGCCGGGGATGATGTAATCCCCCTCTTTCTTTTTCTTTTTTATTTTCATTTTTAAAGCAATTATAATGGATAAAACTCTCAGAATAGTTGCTGGAACTCTGGTCGGCTCGTCGCTCTACGTGGTTCTGAACTGGATTCCGCTGGTCGGGCCGTTCATTGTGGGGCTTACTGCAGGGAGAATCGCAAAGGGAAGGGGCTTTCTTGTCGGATTCTTCTCGGGAATCTTCGGCTTTGCCTTTCTGCTCTTTTTCGTCTTCCCCCGGTGGGGCATATCGGGGAATTTCTTCCTGATGTGGATAATGCTGTTCTGGAATTTTGTGGGGATAGTTCTTGCCGGCCTGGGTGGCTCGTTCGGCTCTGCAGCAAGGAGGAGGTCGGGGTTCTCATACCAGTTCGGTTCAGGGAGAGGAAGAATATTTGGATCGCGGGGGGGAAGAGGGTCCGGGCAGGGAGGAGAGAAGAAAACTGAAAAGGATAGCATCGAGGCGCCGGAGGTGCTGGTTGTTTGTCCCAAATGCGGTGGCAGCAACCCGGACGGTGCATCGGAGTGTGATGCCTGCGGTGGTGCGCTATGAAAGGGACAGTTGAAATCCTGAAGGGTGAGCGAATACTAATCCTCATAGTGCTCATGACATTTCTGCTGGGAATTATCTCGGGCTATGCCAGCTATGAGCAAAGCAAAGAGGAAATGGTCCCCGTCCTGAAGGACATGGTGAGGCGGCTCCTCACGGAGTCGAAGTCGCAGACCGCCTTCAACATATTCATGAACAACCTGACTGCAACGGTTATGTTCCTGATTCTTGGCGTTACTGTAATCCTCCCGCTGCTGATAGTCTTCTCCAACGGCTACCTCTTCGGGTTCATCCTCAAGATGATGGATATTCAGGGGCTGGGCTGGTTCGAGTTCCTCAAGGCGACGGTTCCGCACGCGGTCTTCGAATTGCCCGCCTTTTTTCTTGCCGCAATTATTGGCATGAGAATTGGGACCGGAGTGATTGTCGCGAAGGGGAAGAGGAAGAAGGAATTCACCAGGAGAAGCAGAGAGGGAATTTTTATCTTCCTCACTGTAGTGGTTCCGCTGCTGATTCTCGCCGCCTTTGTCGAGGCGTTCATCACCTTCGAGCTGGTTCTGGGGTAAGGTTTTATTCTAAAATATTTAAAGGATAATCATGAAGGGATTATCTCTTGCATTGATTCTAATTGCGCTGCTCCCTGGCTGTCTGGATGAGGGGATTCCGCAGGAGACCACGAGCTCGGTTCCTACGACCGTGCCCACCACTGTCAGCAGCACGACAACATCTTCAACCAGCAGCACATCTACTTTCCCAACCAGCAGCACGTCCTCGACCAGCAGCAGCACCTCCACTACGACTACAACCAGCATCGGGGAGGTGATAGCCTGCACACTAAATACGGACTGCGGCGATGACGGCGTCAAGGTCACGAGGAATTACACTTGCAAGGATGATGATATGTACACGCAGTACCTGACCTTTACGTGCAGGAGAGCTGGAACGCCGGAAGCGCAGTGCATCGGCAAGGAGCACGTTGAATTAATCCTGTCGGCAGGGGAGAATGAACAGTGCATCGAGGACAAGCCCTTCTTTGAATTCCTTGGCGACGAGGGGACTTATAAGGGTCCTGCCGCCCACACATACGCGAGCCTTCACGCAATAAACGCGAGCAAGTACATGAAATTCAAGCACGACGGCGACTACAAGTTCCGGCTGGGGACGATAATATCCAGGAAATCAAGGATAGTTGGGGCATATCTGGACATAATGAAACCGGACGGCACAAAACTGGAGTGGTTCATAACCAACGAGCTCGGGCTGCCCTACATCGTTGTCGATGATATGCGCATTGGAATCACTTCCATCAGCATTACTGGGGAGGAGAAGTATGCGACCATCTGGATAAAGGTTGTTGGGGCCTGAACAAGGTATCTTTTTTCGATGTGACTACAAAACACTGAAATGTAGTCACTATAAGGTTAGGCACTACACTACCGGATATACTTCAGATACACTGCAAAGAATTTCCTGTATGTTTTCTTGTATTTCTCAAGGAAGAATCTCTCCATGTTAGGTGTGTATCCTCTATGAAAGTCCTGCAGACATTTGATGTACGAACTCCTTTGGGTCTTTCTTATTATCAACGGCGGATATTTATGCTCCATTAGGATTATATTTGAGAGGAAGCGCCCTACTCTACCGTTTCCGTCAGCAAAGGGATGTATCCTCTCGAATTTACCATGAAGTAGTGCCGAAACCTTGAGTGGATGCATACTCTGCAAACTTTCATCGTACCATTCAATAAGTTCCCCCATTTCTTCTTTGACTTTTTCAGGAGGGGTTAGCTTAACACCGCTTCCGATTATGTGATTGGGGAATTTCTTGTAGCCAGTTCTGCTGTCAATATTTTGCATCAGGATTTTATGCATCCGCATTATATCCTTTTCAGTAATCCCAAATTTATTTTTCAACATTAAGTCCATTACTGTGCGCGAGTTCTTTGTCTCGTATATCTCCCGCAGCTCCTTCCCCTCAATGGCCTTGTCTTCGAACATCACTACGGCAACGTCCTTAAGCGTCAAGCTGTTCCCTTCAATAGCATTCGACTCGTAAGTAAAGTTCGCAATGAACCTATCGAAGACATCACTATATTGTTCCTTGGAGAAGCTTTTCAGCGTATGCTGGTAGTCTACCTTGATGTGCTCAATCTTTTCTATTTGAACTTTAGTAAAAATCGGGTCGATCTCATACTTTTTAAGCGCAAAGTTAGTGTAAAGCTCCTTTTCCTTTCCAACGAAGTAATCTAGATGCTTTCTCTCAAGCTCTTTTACCGGAGATTTACTGTCTTTAACAAGCTTCTGGATGGTCTTGACTTTCCCGTCAGGTAACCTGATGGATTTTGTGAGGTACTTGTATTTGCCGCCGTTAATTACCTTTTCTTTTAGATACACCATAGGTATTATTTAGACCTACAAATATAAAAATAATGAAAATTGTAGGGGTAAAATCATTTTCCATGTGACTACAAACAGCAAAAATGTAGTCACCTTTCACTTTTCCACTTTTCCGGTGCTCTCGGCAAAGGTATTTTTAAAGGAAATTCGAAGGGGTTAACAGTGAAGAGAAATGATCTATCCTACTTTGGTTGAGTGTTTGGACGAGTGCAGGGACACAGGAGTCCTGAGGGCGGAAGGAATGGCGGAGGATGAGTATGTGTTTCGGAGGGCTGGCTTTAGGCCAGTGTTGGTAAAGAACATATGTAAAGCAACCGTCTTTTTTTCCTTCTTTCCCTTATTACTCTGAGGATGAAAACCAAGGATTTGCTGATGGACGAGGAAAGCCTCTTCAAGGACGAAAATGTTTTCACTCCGAACTATATTCCTGAGGACTTCGTGCACAGGGACTCGCAGCTTGAGGAGATTGGACTATCCCTGAAGCCGGGCCTTAGAGGAGTTAACCCTGTGAATGCGCTGCTGCATGGCCCTCCCGGAACAGGGAAGACGACTGCCGTAAGGTTCATTTTTGATAAACTGAAAGAGGCGTCAGGGAAGCTGATTCCAGTCTACGTCAATTGCGAGGACTTCTCGACTCCTTATTCGATTTTTGCGAGGATTTATGAGGCCGTGCTGGGGGTGAGCCCGCCGAGCACCGGCAAGCCGCTGGAGGACGTCAAGGAGAGGCTATTCAGGCAGCTGAAGAAGGAGGACAAGGGCATCGTTATAGCTCTCGATGAGCTGGACCGGCTGTTTCTGGAGAAGAATGTTGACAGGGTTCTGGTGGATTTGCTGAAGTCGCACGCGACCTACGGCTATGATAGAGTGGGGGTGATAGGGATAATGATAAAGGACGACCTGATGGCAGAACTTGATGAAAAGGCGAGGAGCGTCTTCAATCCGGGCAGGGTTTTATTTCCGCAGTACGAGCCCGGGGAGATTAGGGACATACTGGCCAACAGGGCGAGACATGGCTTCTATGACGGGGTTCTGGATGATGAGCTGCTGGACGATATCGTGGATAAGACGCATTGCAAAGGTGACCTCAGGGTTGGAATAGATTTGCTAAGAAGGAGCGCGCTGCTGGCTGAGAGGGATGCGTCGAGGAAGATTGAGCAGGGGCACGTTGACAAGGCGTTCGGGTCCCTGTCTGAATTCCACAGGGACGAGGCCTCATCAAAGCTCTCCGAGGAGGAGAGAAGCCTTCTGGACATAATCACTGAATGTCCGGGCAGGATGTCTGGCTACTTCTTCATGAGGTTCAGGGAGAAGACCGGCGCTGGCGTAAAGAAATACAACGAGATTGTCAAGAGGCTGGAGAAGCAGGGACTGATAAAGGCGGAGTACAAGAAGGGCGTCAGGGGCAGGAGCAGGGAGATACGGCTTTCCTGATATGTATTT